>JAHWHA010000055.1 GCA_019323665.1 Candidatus Woesearchaeota archaeon
CTTGAGTTGAGATCTTCTATAGCCTCATTAATAATATTGACTGCAGTATCCTCATTAACAACAGGGTAGTAAAGGTTTCCTGAGCCTTTTGCCATAACTGCAGGAATCGCATTGCAGCTGAGAGTTGAGATTTGGTTCGCTATTGCCCACTCATTCATTACGCTATAAAGATAATAGAAACGGTCGCACTGGGTTGAGACTGTATAGTCATGGGTGAATGTGTTTGTCTCTCCTGTGGAAATATCAGAAACAGTGGCAGTCTCTCCTGTATAGACTGCACCAAAATTCTCAAAAACAGTTTTCTCAAGTAAATCTATGTCGTCAACCTGGATTTCAACTTTGGTGATTTCTGAGGATTCATCGAATTTCACGCTGCCGAATTCAACTTGGTCCACAAGCTGAAGGTAATCATTAACGTTTATTTTTGCCTTATCAGCAATCTTCTGGTTTACCGCATCTATATCCAAAGTGTTTGGCTGGGCATCGTTTATTATGTAATGGTCAGCAAGCTCAACTCCCACTTCATACGATGCTTGGGTAAGAGACTCTTCAGCAGTTATATAGGTGAACCTCTTGAGTATTTCTGCATAGTTGTGGGTTGTTTCTGTCTGGATTGAGGTGCTTGTTCCAATGCCAGGTGCGCGGCCTTGCATGCTTATCATGTAAAATATCACCATGACGATTGCCACAAAGAATGCCATCAAGAATATTGAGCCTTTCTTATTTTTCATATTGATTACCTCTTTTTGCTGGAGTTTTATTTGCCTCTCACAGTTAATATATCACCTAAGATATCGGATATAAATATTTTGTGTCAGTGTTGTTTAGATTTTAGGTTTGGATATAGAACATATTTTACGTGCGCTCAACATCAGAAAACATATAAATAAGAACTCATGAATTCGAATATATGAAACTTGTTGATGTGCACTGCCATCTTGAGCATCCTTTGTTTGCTAAAGATGTAGATGAGGTTGTCATAGAGGCAGAGAAAGCGGGTGTTGCAGTGATTGTCACCAATGGTTCAAATCCTGATGCAAACAGGGCAGCGCTTGGTATTGCAGAAAAACACGAGATTGTCAAGGCTGCGCTCGGTATTTATCCATTGGATGCCTTCCCTGATCCTGATTATGCAAAAACGAACAAGCTTAAAAGCTTTGACATTGAAAAAGAGCTGGAGTTCATCAAGGAAAATAATGAGAAAATTATTGGAATTGGAGAAGTGGGGCTTGATTTCAAATATTCTGACAGGAAAAATGAGCAAATTGAGCTGTTTGTTGATTTTATTGAACTGTCAAAAGTTCTAAGAAAACCTATCATTGTACATTCGCGCAGCGCAGCACAGCAGGTTATCGAGAGCTTAGAGTCAGCTGGGGCAAAAAGGGTTGTGCTGCACAATTTTGAGGCTAAGCTCAAACTTGTAAAAAGAGGTGTTGAGTGTGGTTATATGTTTTCTGTTCCACCACTTGTTTTGAGGAGCTCTCACCTGCAGTCTTTGGTTAGTCAAGTGCCTTCTGAGCAGCTCTTGACAGAGACAGATGCGCCTTTTCTAGGGGCATTTAAAGAACAGAGGAGTGAGCCAAGCCAGGTGGCAGTTGCAGTTAGGGCAATTGCCAAGCTTAAGGGTGTTCAGCAAGCGCAGGCTGCTGGCATTATTTTTGACAATTTTAACATGGTTTTCACGTCCTAAAATTGTGAAATCTCTATATTTAGAGGTTTTCGAAAGATTTATATATTGTTATAACCAAGTTTAAACAAAAAATGAGTGAGCCATCTGCTTTTAGGGGAGTGATAGATTTCTTCTTTAATATTGGTATGTATGATGTAATTCTGCCTTTCCTTTTAGTGTTTGCTATTGTTTTCGCCATACTGGATAAAAGCCGCATTTTTGGAACAATGAAGATAGGGGAAGAGAAGTACCCTATGAAAAACATAAACGCAGTGGTAGCTTTTGTTATTGCTTTCTTTGTTGTTGCGAGCGCCCAGCTTGTTGAGGTGCTCACGACTGTATCTTCACATGTTGTGATACTGCTGCTCGCAAGCGTGCTTTTCCTCACACTTGTGGGCTCTTTCAGCAAAGAGTCAGATGAGGGCGTATTCCTGGAGGGCGGCTGGAAAACAGGTTTCATGATAGTTATGCTAATTGGCATAATCCTAATTTTCCTAAATGCGCTCAACTGGCTTGAGCTTGGCTATAATTGGCTCAAAGACCACTGGGACAACCAAGCTGTTTCATCTGCGATATTGCTGCTTTTCATTGCGCTTGTGGTGGGAGTTGTGACTAGAACTCCCACAAAGGATAGTAATAAGAAGAACAATAAATAGGAGGTCAAAATGGCAATTAGTTTTACAGAAGCGATAATTCGTTTGGAGGCTCTTGGACTTACAGATATGCTTTTGCCTTTCCTGCTGATATTCACGCTTGTGTTTGCGGTACTGGACAAGGCCAAGGTGTTTGGAAAAGAGAAGAAAAATATCAATATGATAGTTTCACTAGTAATTGCCCTTCTTGTTGTTATTCCACATGTAACTGGCAGGTACCCTCCAGGTGGTGATGTGGTTGAAATTATCAATTCCGCGATTCCAAATGTCTCAGTGTTCATAGTGGCTATTGTGATGCTGCTGATAATGATTGGTGTGTTTGGTGTTAATGTAAATGTTGCAGGCACTTCACTTGGAGGCATTGTCACACTGCTCGCAATCATCATCATAGGCGTGGTATTCGCAAACAGTGCTGGGTGGTTCAATATGAGGATGCCCTCTTGGCTAGGGTTCTTGAATGACCCTGATACGCAGGCGCTGATTGTTGTGCTGCTGATGTTTGGTGTTATAGTGGCTTTTGTGACAGGAGGAGGAGACAGTGGAGAAAAGAATGCAGGGAAAGGATTGACACACTTCTTCGAATCCATTGGCAAATCACTTGGTAAAGTTGAATAGACCGGTTAGGAAAATATTTTGGTGAAAACACTGAAATGGCAACAATAATGGATCTTGGATTGCTGGAGCATTTCACTCCGGTGTTTGTTTTTATATTCATATGGGCAGTTACTTATGGAATACTCACAGTGACCAAGATACTAGGAGACAGCAAGAACTTGAATGGCATTATCGCTTTCTGCATCGGGCTTTTTATTGCATTCTCCACTAAACCTCGGGTCATTATCAGTGGTATCATACCCTGGTTTGTGCTGATGTTTGTGTTCTTCATGTTTGTGCTAATCGGCATGAGATTTGTTTTCGGTGAGGGCCAAGGCGATGAGATGATGCTCAATATGCTTGGAGGCAAGACAGGTGCAGGATGGTGGATTTTTGCAGTTGGACTCACAATTGTGATAGTTATTGCAGCCTCTGAACTCAGTCCTGCTATCACCCCTGGCGCGAGCAATACCACAACTACCTCAGGTACTTCAAGCTCAAATGCAGAAACTGGTCCTGGGAGCACAGACACTGGTGACTGGCGCTCAAATGTGCTCAACACAATGTTCCACCCAAAGATGGTTGGTACTCTGGTGTTCCTGCTGATAGCGCTTTTCACAATA
>JAHWHA010000056.1 GCA_019323665.1 Candidatus Woesearchaeota archaeon
AGTGCTGTGACTTCAGCGCTTGCCTGCAATATCTTATCAATATAAACCTGTTCGTCGACATAGAGTATATCCTTTGTGATTACCTCTCCATTCTCAAACACAGCAACCAGCTGCAGCCCTATCTTCATTGGCTCAATGCCCAGTCTTGAGAGCATTGATGCTGCTTTCTCACTTACCTCTTGGCCTTCTTTCACAACAACTGCGTCGGCTGCTATCGCAATCTTGCCGTCCTGGATGCTTGTCTTGATTCCCAAAGCACCCAACTGGCCTATAACCGGTCCTGGACTGAAATTGGTTTTTCCTGCTTTGACAACAATGTCTTCAGGCGCCTTTTGTCCTGCTTTGATTGGAGCATTTGACTGGTTTTTCTTGAGTATTTTTGCCAATACAAAAGGATCATCTTCAGTAAATATCAGGGCTGGCATACCATGGAGATATTCGCTGAGCTTCTCAACACCTGGCACTTTCTTGCTTGCTTGTGAGATGGCAATTTTTGCCAAGCGCTTCTTTGCCATCCACAAAACAACCTTATCTTTGAGAGCAGATCTGATCTGCTGCAGCTGTTTTGCTGGCAGGTTCTCCATATCAACTACCCCAATGATGGGGTATTTAGTCATGAGTGTGACAAGCCTTTCGACTGTTTTTTTCTTATATACTGCGACTTCTCCTTTGGGTCTCATCTTGTCACCTTTGCCGGCTTGCCCATTGTGAGTTTTATGAAAACAGAACGGATATTGTATTCTGCGTTTGGAATATGCTCAAGCACAGCCTTGTAAATAGCCACTGCATTGTCTGCCAGTTTCCCATCTTCCATGTCCTGCTTGCCAATCATTGTGTGCACAACAGGTGAGGTTTTTGCCTTCAATCTAACAATCTTCTGAAGCTTCTCAGAGAGCTCTTTTAGGTTGGCGTTTGGAGGCACAATACAGCCTGCCTTTGGGTTCGGCATTTTTCCGCGAGGGCCAAGAACACGGCCAAAGGTTGCGGCAATTTTTGGCATGATGTTTGCCTGGCCGACAAAATAATCATAATCTCGTGAGAGTTTTTTTATCAGCTTGGGATTGGCTGTGTACTGATCAAAGTTATCAGCCAGAATTATCTTGTTTGCCACTTGCTTTGCATTCTCCTGCAGCTCCGGGCCGATAAGGGCGCACATTGTCACTTTGCGGCCAGTTGAGTGCGGCAGCGGTAAAAAGAAATCCAGCTGGTTCTCTGTCTTTTTGAGATCAATGCCTCGTAGATTTATTATTAGATCAACTGATTGGTTGAAGTTGCGTTTTCTAGTCTCAGCTCTGGCTTTCTGCAACGCCTCAAGAATATCTTTCTTCTCCATGATGCCCTCCTACCGAAGTAGTGTGCGGGTATTACCCCAATATATGTAGGGAGTGTTTGGGGATTTATAAAGGTTTTGGTGGGGAATTGATATATAGAAAAGATATTTTGTAGATTTTACATATTTTAGGGAAAATTTGGGGAAAAAAAATATATTTATTATAGTGTTTCTTATCAAAACGATTAAAATGAAACGAACTATGACAATTTGCGCATTAGTTGCTGCAATGGCAGCTGCACCTTTGCTTGCTGCATGCCCACAACAAATCACTGTTTGTGAGCCAGAAGAAAAAAATGTTCAGTATATTTTAGTTGATGATGTATGCAAGTCAGTAGATACAGAGCATATTGAAGGTGAGGTTGTTGATGTTAAAAGAATTACACTTAATGCACAACGTGCTCCCCATTCTGATCATAACATTGGTATGCAATTTGATTATGAACTGATAAGAGTTATGGTAGACCGTGAAATAAAAACTCTGATAATCCCACAAGACAATGAGATTTTCCTGCATGATGTTGCCGGTTTTTCATATATACAAATGAGTTCCATTACTCATCAACAGCTTATAGATCTGACTGTAAACCAAGGCATTCCAGTAGGAGGTAATTATTCTGCTTTAGACAAGGAGCGCATTATAAAGGGTATTGAAGGAGTTGCTTATGAGTATGGAGTATTGGAAAAATCCCAGCCTTGGTTGACAGAATAGACTATCGGTTCTTTGTTGCTGTAAATGCTGAGAAGATTTATATAGTGCTTTTTGCTCACCTAATGTATGAATCTTGTTGATATTACCAAGGAAATCCCCAAAGCTGTTTTTGAGATTCTTTCAAAGGATATTGAGAAACTGCGTCCAGCACAATCTAAATCCATTCAAAAAGGTCTATTCAAGGGCAAGAATCTTGTTGTGTGCACTCCCACAGCATCGGGCAAAACTTTGATTGCTGAGCTTGCTGCTGCAAAGACAATCCTTGAGAAAAGGGCAAAGGCTGTGTATATTGTGCCTTTGAAGGCTTTGGGAAGTGAGAAATACAAAGATTTCACCAAAAGATATGATAAGATTTGGAGAACAGCCTTGTCTATTGGTGATATTGATTCTGCTGACCCGCAGCTGATTGATTATGATTTAATCATTACCCCAGCTGAAAAATTGGATTCA
>JAHWHA010000005.1 GCA_019323665.1 Candidatus Woesearchaeota archaeon
CACAACTGAATTCAAAGGATCCTGCTCACCAACCAGGGCAGCCTGGATAATATGTTTGATTGGTGTCTCAAATGAAGCCCTTGCAAGCACACTTCCCTTCTCTCTTACAATTCCGTACCTTGTAATACCCTTAACCTCTGAGCCGAAACACATAGTATCAGCAACAAGCATGATGTGCCTGACATCAACCTTAAGCCCCTGCTTCTCAATAACCTTGAGAGTCTCATTCATAATAGCCTGTCTTGCAGCCTCAATGCCAAGCACATCGCGTACCTCAAAAATGTCATTTGATATTGTCTTGGTCTCATCAACCTCTGGCAGCTGGAGCACTTTCTTGAGATTGGTGCCTGCAGTAACAATTATGAATTCGCCCTGCTCCCTGATAACAGGCAGCACCTGGCTCACATTCTTGATGCCACTAATATGAATATCCTTGAGTTTCTCTTTCTCCCTGTAGATCATTTTGATCTCAGACTTCTTGCCTTTGTAGCTCACCGACAATATATTATCCTTAACCTTTATTGTAGCGGATTTAACCTTGGTTTTTACAGCCTTTACAAGCTCCTTCTCGCCCAGATCCATCTCCTTAAGGAGTTCAAGATCCAGCTTGACATCAATTGTTGATTTTCCTAGATCAACCACAAACTCGGTGGCAATATCTTTGAGCAGAACCTCCTTAATAGAGAGTGCAATCTTCTTGATGTCCTTGCCTTTGTTGAACGGAGGCTTTAAAAAAATCTCCATCATCGGGGTCTTTATTTCTTTCCTGCCATCAAGAATCTCAATAATTCTAGGTAAACCAATGGTAACATTCATCTCAGACACACCTGCAAAGTGGAAAGTATCCAGTGTCATCTGAGTACCAGGCTCGCCAATAGATTCTGCAGCCACAAGACCAACACATTCCCCAGGCTCAACTTTCATCTTTGAAAACTCCTCAACAGCCTTGTCAAGCTCCTTAACAATACTGGCCTCTGATCTCTTGCTTGAAAGCTTAACCTCAAGTTCTGCAAGGACTTTTACTGGCAGCTTGTCATCATATTTTTTAAAAATCTTGTTCATAACACACACCCACTCTTAACCTTCCAATTAAAGCTGATCAACATCAAATTTTCCACCCTCTGACTTTGAAACATCTATTCCATCCTCACCATAGTCAAACTGTATGATTCTTTTTGAAGCATCTCGCACAGTGTTATCATACTCAACTTTAAGGTCCTGCATCGCATTGCTTAGCCTTCTGTACAAATAACCTGATTTTGGAGTCCTTAACGCTGTATCCATCAATGAATCACGCCCTGTCATTGCGCCGAAGAAAAACTCCTGGGGCTTGAGACCCTGTTTGTAACCGGACCTGATAAATCCACGCGCGTCAGGCATCAGATCACCTCTGCTGTAAGCTGAAAGAGTGCGCTCATTAAAGCCCCTTTCAATCCTTTTACCACGCATTGACTGTTGGCCAACACACGAAGCAACTTGCGCCAGATTGAGAATATTGCCTCGGGCCCCAGATTGAGTCATAACCAGGAAATGATTGTGTTTATCAGCAAACTCACTCACAACAGAGCCGCTCTTGTCCCTTGTCTTGTTCAGCAACTCAAGGATTTTTGCCTCAAGGGTCTCCTCAACAGTTCGGCCAGGCAAAGCCTGCAGTTTCTTTTGATGATATTGTTTGATAAGCTCAGCAACTTCATTCTCAGCCTTCTGGATAATCTCGTTGATCTTATCAATAGCTTTTTGGGGGAGATCGCTGTCACTGATAGCAGAGGTGAAGCCCCTCTTGAGAAGCACTTTAACCCCAAGCTTAAACACATTACCAATGAATTCCATTGTCTTCTCCTGCCCGTATTGCTTGTGGAATTGTCTCAGCATCAACCCAGAGCCGTGGCCAAGGTTGGCCTTATCCAACACACCGTTAACAAGCACTCCCTTCTTAATCTCAACAGGATCTCTGTCTTTTGATGAGCCAGTGAAGTTGAAATCCCCGGGCAGCAGTGCACTGAAAATCTCATGGCCAGTAACAGTGGCCTTTGAGCCAAGTTTTGAGAAATCAGTGATGCCTATAGAAGCAAGCAAAGAGATAGCCTCTGAATTTGTCATAGTCATCCCAGATGTTAGCAGGTACACACCTGAAATAGCATCCTGGATGCAGCCAATAACACTCAACCCGTATCTTGGGCTAACAATTTGGGTCTGAACTTCCATAAGTATCTCTGCCTCAGCCCTGGCCTCCTCTGTCTGAGGTACATGCAGATTCATCTCATCTCCGTCAAAATCAGCATTATAAGGATGGCACACTGCAGGATTGAGCCTTAATGTCTTGAACGGTAGCACCTTCACACGGTGACACATCATGGACATACGGTGCAGACTTGGCTGCCTGTTGAAAATGACAACGTCACCATCCATGAGATGCCTCTCCACAATGTAGCCAGGCTGAATCTCCTCAAGCAGTGCTTCATGGGTTTCCTCAGTTATCTTCTTCCTCTTGCCGTCTGGCCTCACAACGTAATTAGAGCCTGGATAACTTTTAGGACCGCGCTCTACAAAACCCTTCAAGTACTTCATGTTCCACTCTGTAACCCTCTCAGGTACAGTGAGCTTGGATGCAATGCTCGAAGGCACACCCACTTCATTAACCTTTATCATAGAGTCTGGACTAATAACAGTTCTTGCAGAGAAGTTGGTGCGCTTACCAGCAAGATTGTGGCGAATTCTGCCTTCCTTGCTCTTGATACGCTCAGTTACAGTCTTAAGTGGCTGGCCAGAGCGATGTCTTGCAGGAGGGAGCTGTGAAACATTGTTGTCAAAGAATGTGGTCACATGATACTGCAGCAGATCCCACAAATCCTCAATAATAATCTCAGGAGCGCCTGCGTTTATATTCTCAAAAAGCCGCTGGTTTATCCTAACAATATCACCCAATTTGTGGGTAAGATCATCCTCACTCCTCTCACCACTCTCAAGAGTGATTGAGGGTCTCATAGTCACAGGAGGTATTGGAAGAACAGTTAGTATCATCCACTCAGGTCGTGCAAAACGGGGATCAAGCCCGAAGAGCATAATATCATCGTCAGAAACCTTTTCAAGCCTGCTTCTTATCTCTATGGGTGACAAGCGGCGGTTGTTTTCCATGAAAGTGGTTGGTCTTTCAAGCGTTATCTTGTGCTGCCTTGACTTGCAATGCGGGCATTTGGTGATATTTTTGAGCTTTGTCGCAATCTCCTTTGCTCTCTTTCTCCTAAGTTCAAGACCACCCTGTTTCTCAGCCTTGCTGAGGTCATTCAGATATTTCTTAGCCTCTTTATCAGCAACTAGCACTCGTCCGCATTCTCTGCAAGTGCCTCTTAATACCATTAAGACAATACTCGCAAGTTTAAGATGGATAATCGGCCTGGCAAGCGCAATATAACCAAAATGACCAACACACTCTTTCAGCTTGCCTCCGCAAGTCTTGCATCTCAACCCAGGATCAATTACCCCCAACCTGATATCCATAAGCCCGCCATCAACAGGATAACCCTCTTTGTCATAAAGCTCTGGCGTAACAATCTTAGCAGAGGCCATCTTCTTGATTGTCTTGGGGCTAAGCAGCCCGAACACGATCTTATCAACTTTTTTATGCATAAACTCTTGTTCCATCTTAATACTTATCCTCCAGCACCAGCTGCGGATTTATGCACAGGCTTTTGAACTCATCAATGAGCAGCTTGAAGGCAAAACTCACTTCAACGTAATCAACTTTAACAGTATCACCGCAAACAGAGCAGTAAGAACGATTCTTGAAATCATCATGCACTGCGACCAAACCACATTTCTCGCACACTGGAATCACAGTCCTGTCCGAGTCAAACCTCTCTTTCAGCAAAAGAGATGCGCCATGCGCAACAAAAGTATCCTTTTCCATCTCACCTAGTCTTAGTCCACCCTCTTTTGCCCTTCCTTCAGTAGGCTGTCGTGTAAGCAATTGGATTGGACCACGTGCACGCGCGTGAATCTTGTTGCTCACCATGTGCTTCAGCTTTAGATAATACATATTGCCAATAAAAATCTTAACCTGGAACTGCTCACCTGTTAATCCATTATACATAGTTTCAGTACCATTCTCCCTGAAACCAAGGCCAAGCAGCTCTTTTCGTAAAGCCTCCTCAGGCTCAGAATCAAACATCGTGCCATCAATATATCTCCCAGCAAGTGCGCCAACCTTACCACCAATCATCTCGATAAGGTGACTTATGGTCATTCTAGATGGGATACCATGTGGGGAAAATATAAGATCAGGAATAATCCCTGATGCAGAATATGGCATATCCGCCTCAGGCACAATTAGCCCAACAACACCTTTTTGACCGTGCCTGCTTGTGAACTTATCACCTATCTCAGGCACACGCTGGTCACGGATTTTTACCTGGACAAGCCTATTGCCTTCGCCGTTCTCGGTCAGCAGTACCATATCCAC
>JAHWHA010000057.1 GCA_019323665.1 Candidatus Woesearchaeota archaeon
AACACCCAAATACTTAGAGAATTCATTGCAGAACTTTTTTCCCTCTGGGCCCAAGGTTAGCCACATGTCCAATGCAGAGTCAACTAATTCTGAGATCTCATTTTCATCAAAGACTCTACCAGCATAATGAATTCTGGTTTTACCAGGCACAAATTCTTTTTCAGCAAATGCTATATTGCAGAACTTCTCAACATTTTGGATTATCTGCTCCCTAAGCTTTTCCTTTTGAGTTGTCATCAAAATTTATTCTCTCTTTTTCAATTACTAGTGGCCTTTTTTGGATCTTTGTATGTCCTGGAACAAACTTTTGCTTAGCCAGTCGGATACTGTGTAACTCCTTCACCTTCTTTAGGATATGGTTTTTCAGATTTTCCTCATCCATTATTACATTTTCTCCTCTTCAAAGTTTACTCTTTCCTTTTCAACAACCAAGGGTCTATCTTTTACCTGGGTGTAAACTGAACCCACATACTCGCCAATGACACCGATAAATATCAGCTGTATTGCTGAAAAAAAGAACAGCCCAATCACCAAAGGTGCCATACCAAGGGCAAAGCTCTGCCAAAAAAAAATCTTATAGACAAGGTAGCCAAATGCTGCCAGAAGACTTAATATGGCAACTAAAAACCCCGTGAATGCCGCAAGTCTCAGCGGCACCTTGGAGTAGTTTATGATTCCAAGCATCATGTAATTGTACCTCACATACAGATTATTCTTTGTTTTTCCTTTTTTACGCTTTGGCTGTTGGTAATAAATAATTGTTTTGTCAAACCCTATCTCAGCTATAAGTCCTCTCATATAAGGGTAAGGCTCCTTAAATGATTTGAGAATTTCAACAACACTCCTGTCATAAAGCCCGAAGCCAGAATAGTTCCTGATCAAAGATGTTCCTGATAGTTTTCTAACAAAATCATAATAGAGCTGTCTTAGAAGTAATGCTAAGGGGTTTTCTTTCCCCTGTTTCTTGACAGCAACTACAATCTTGTTTCCCTGCTCCCACTTTTCTATAAATTTTGGTATCATTGAAGGTGGTTCCTGGAAGTCACACACAATAGGGATTACACACTCGCCGCTAGCAACAAAGTAGCCATGATGTTGTGACCTGATAGTGCCAAAATTCCTTGAATTCACGACAATCTTAAGGTTCTTATCCCTATTTGCCAGCTTTTTGAGTATCTGAACTGTCTTATCCTCAGATGAGTTGTCAATAAATATGTGTTCATATGAATACCTTGGTAGATCTTCAAAGATTTTCTTCACAGTCAAATAAAGCTCTTCAACATTCTCTTCTTCATTGTAGGTGGGAGTTACAATGCTTATCAGCTTTTTATGTCCTACCATGTTTCAGTTTGACTAGCCTTCATTTTTTATAAGGCCATTTTGCCAGCATCTTCTGCTCCGGGTCAATCACAAGTTCGCAGAATGCTGCTTTGTTTGAGTTAATAATTCCATTGAGTTTACTCAAATCTTTGTTTGATGCAATCCTGAAATATTCTATCCCAAACGCTTCTGCAATTTTTTTCCATTCAGGAAAGCTAACACCTGTTGCTTTGTCTGCTGCAAACACTATCCCGAAGTACCTTTTATGGGTATTTCTGATTGAGTAATAGCCGCCATTGTTAAAGAGAAATATCTTTACTGGCAGCTTGTTATGTACTAGGGTCTGCAGCTCCTGGATATTCATCATTATTGAGCCATCGCCCTCCATGCAGAGCACTGGTTTGCGGTTATTGGCAACACAAGCACCGATTGACATTGGAAGTCCTTTGCCCATTTGGCCTAAAGCTGTGTTTGTCATTAACCTCTGCCCTTTTTTGAGCTTGAAGGCTTGGTGGTTGGCTTCGCATGCCATCCCATTTGTGGTGACAACATGATAATTTGTTAATTTGCTGAGTTCATGCAGGAAATCATAGATGTCCACGTAGTTGTTTATCTTTTGAGGAATGATTGGCTTGAACTCAACATCCCATCTGTTGAGTTTGATATTGTGCTTGAGCATCTCTTTAAAAAAAACTTTTGCATCTGCAACAACTGCAATGTCCAGTTTGAGTGTTTTTTTATGCAGCTCCTGTTCATCAATATCAACCATGATTTTTACAGCATTTTTGGCAAAATCCCAGTACTCAAAGGATGTCTGCCTTATCTGCATCCGAGTTCCAACAATTAAAAGCAGATCACAGTCATCAAATGCTTTGTTTGCGCTTTCCACACCGGTTATGCCCTGTGCTCCCAGATAATATGGATAATCATGAGTTACAAGGTCATCCCCGCTCATTGCAGAGACAACATTAATTTCTGTTTTTTCAATGAACTCCCAGAGTTCGTCAACTGCTCCTGCTAGTCTTATACCATGGCCAACCAGTAAAAGTGGTTTTTTTGCCTTTTGAAGTTCAGCTATGATTTTGTCTGTTGGAAGCCTGTAATTTGGCTTCTCTGGTTTAACAAACTCTCTAAGTTTCTCAGGCTCTATCTCAGCACTTTGGATGTCCAGTGGTATATCAATCCACACTGGGCCTGGCTTGCCAGATTTTGCAGTGTGACAAGCCTTCTCCAGTTCATACCTGATTTGGTTTTTATCTGTTACCATAACAGCTGATTTAGTGATTGGTTTCACTATATCAACAATATTTATTTCCTGAGGGGCAAGTTGCCTGAGCAGTGGTTTTCCTGCGTTGTCTCTTGGTATCAGAATATCTGTTCTCACCTGGCCTGAAATCACCATAATAGGGATGCAGTCCATCCATGCTGCAGCAACACTTGTCACTGCATTTGTGCCTCCTGGACCTGTTGTGACAAGAGCTACTCCAATATCATTTTTAAGGCGAGCATAGCCCTCTGCTGCTGTTGCTGCACCTTGCTCATGATGGCAGCAATAAGCATTGAGCTTTGATTTTCTTACAGAATCAACAAGATGCATGCAGCCCCCGCCAGAGACAAGGAAAATGCTATCTGTAACGGTCTTGAGATATGACATTACATAATCGCTGAGTTTCATATATACCCCCCTGGCCAAAAACAGCCAATGATATATAAGGGGAGGAAGGCTGATATAAATAGGTTTTGCATACTTATAAACCAGAGAATCTGTGTTACTTCAGCATCTCCATGCTAAGCTTGACCACAGCTTTGCGCACTTTCTGAGGCTTGCCCATGTAGTGCAATCCAGGCCTGTGGATCTCTTCAGGAAACAGAACAATATACATTCCTGGAAGCATTGGAATAAAGACCTCATCCTCAACTTTGGTGAACATTGCACAGTCATTTTCTGGGTTGTATGTGCCATTGGGTATATTTTTGCTGTTTTCAAACCCTATTCTAATCATCTCTTTTCCGCTAATTAGATAATGGATGTCAATGTATTTTCTGTGCTGCTCTGCTTTCTTGTTTTTTGGTTGTGTGGTTTGGTATTCTGAGATGATCATAAATATATTGTCTCCATCAATTTCGTGTCTTCCATTCGCAAGCTGTTGGAATTCACAATTTCTCAAAAAAGAGAGTGCTTTTCGAATGGCTAAGGTTATAAAAATGGAGTCAGAAGTTACTGAATCTAATTTCCCGATAAGCATCATTTTCTGGATATATTGCCTAAGATATATTTAGACTCTTCTCTAATTGCGTCCATTGAACTCCTTGTTGGTTTATAACTAATTTTTTTTGCGTTCAGGTTGACAGAATAATAGCAGTCCTTTGCACCTGTTGCACTCCTGTGCTTGAGTGATTTGGAAATTTTGTATTTTAGCCCATATTGTTTTGAGAAAAATTCAAGTATCTGTAGTTTATAGACAGGCGCTGAGCTTGTGATGTCAAGTGCATTGTTCAGCTTTTTATGCTTCATGCAAAGCATTATCGCTGTATACAGG
>JAHWHA010000058.1 GCA_019323665.1 Candidatus Woesearchaeota archaeon
TATTTATATATTCTAAGGAGTTTATGTGACAATTATGAAAGAGCTTTTCCCTGATGGAACTGGAAACATTGTTGAGGAAGCAACTTGGCAACAACTTATGCACACACTTAAATCTGATGAGTCCATAATAGACAAGACAAATGCAACTCTTAAAATTAAAGAAGCTCTCATTGGTAGTGTAAAGTCACGAGCTTCACATGGCTGTGGTGTTCTCTTTTCAGGTGGTGTTGATTCTGCTACTATTGCAATGATTCTCAACCAGCTTGGTGTTTGCTTCAAATGTTTCACTGTCGGAACTCAAGATTCAAAGGATTTGCTATTTGCTGAGAAGATTGCAGAAGAGTATGGTTTTGAGAATGTTGTAAAGATTTTTAATGAAGATAAAGTTATTCAGCTCTTCAAAGATGTTATAAAGCTGCTCAACAGGACAGACACTGTAAGCGTTGGTGTGGGTTCAGTTATGTTAGGGGGATTAAAGTTGGCTAAAAAGAATAATTGCAGCTGCGTGTTTACAGGGCTTGGGGCTGAAGAGATCTTTGGTGGCTATCAGAGGCACATTGAAGCTGCTGATCTGAACAGAGAGTGCTGGCGCGGTTTATTGGATGTTTTTTGGGAACGTGATCTGAAAAGAGACTGCACAATAGCAAAGCACGTTGGTATTGGTGTTGCCACACCTTTTTTGGACAGTGAGGTTATCAAAGCTGCAATGATGATTCCTGCAAAGTTCAAGTATAAGGAGGGTTACAAAAAATATGTTCTTAGGGAAGCTGCAGAAGAGCTTGGATTAAAGCATGAGTATGCATTCAGAAGAAAGCTTGCTGGTCAGTACGGTTCAGGGTTTGACAAGGTGCTTGAAAGAGCTGCCAAACAAAAGGGTTTTGAGAAGAAGCGAGATTATCTTAAATCGTTATCTTGATTATCTCATATGCAGCTCCACAACATCCTTGTCTTTCAGCATATAATCTAATCTCCTAATCTTCAATCCGGGGAATCTTGCGCTGCCCCACACTCTGGCGTACTTGAATTTGCTCTTGAAATCGCGATGCAATTTGTCACAAACATCACCTACAGAGGCATTGTGCTTCAGTATTAAAGCCTCTTTCATATCAGCCTTCTTGCCTGGCTGCTTGCAGTATATCCTTATTAGGTTTAGTTTCTCAAAGATAAGCCTTTTGAGTTCATCCAATCCAATATCATTGTCTGCGGATATGCATAAATCTGGTTCAATTCCCTGCTGCAGCTGCTTGAGCGTGTTCTTGTTCACCAGATCAATCTTGTTGAGCACAACAATTGCAGGTACATACACTTTATTGGCTTCAAGCACATCTATTAAATCGTCTTCATTAATATCCTCGCGGATGGTAATATCTGCGTTGTTTATCCTGAATTCTTTCAGTATCCCTTTAATTGTTTCCTCCTGCATTGAAAGTTTTTTTGTGGCCAGGATGATATTGATACCTCCTTTGGAGGTTTTCTTGATTCTCACATCCGGAGGAAGTTTATTAAGCCTTAGCCCAATCTCATGCATCTCTTTTTGTACAATTTTTAACTGGCCGGGGTATTTAACATCCACTAGTATTATTACAAGGTCTGCTGAGCGTAGTACTGAGAATATTTCCTTACCTCTGCCTTTGCCTTGCGCTGCGCCCCTGATAATACCAGGGATATCAAGTATCTGTATGTCTGCACCCTCATACTTAAAAGCTCCAGGGATAACTGTCAAGGTTGTGAAATCATACGCTCCAACTTTCGAGTCTGCGTCTGTTAGCTTGTTGATGAGTGTTGACTTGCCAACTGATGGAAAGCCGAGCAGAACAACTGTGGCATCGCCTGATTTGCGCACAGAATAACCCTCACCCTTTTTGCCTGAGCCGCTTTTCTGCTCCTGCCTTTCCTTAAGCTGGGCAATCTTTGCTTTTACTAGTCCAATATGGTGCTGAGTTGCCTTGTTGTACTTGGTTTTTTTTAACTCGTCCTCAAGCTCCTTTATCTTGTCATCATAGCTACTCATAATTGGATGGAGAAAAGAGGTGTTTAAAAGGGTTTTGAAAAATGGGCCCTGTGGGATTTGAACCCACGACCTACTGGTTAAGAGCTTCAACCGCATAGCGACAGTTGCTCAGCCTGACTAAGCTAAGGACCCATCCGAATCAAGGTTGCTAAAATCAGGTTATAAATCTTTTTGTTTTGAATTATTGAAAAAATAGGATTATCTCTTTTTGCTTTTGGGCTCGTAATAATGGCACTTGTGCATGTTCTCTTCATCACAAACATACCATACCCCTTTGTTGTTCTGTTCCTGCAAAGAGTGCCTCTTTGCGCATACTTTAACCTTTCCCCTTTTCCAGATTCCTTTCCTGTACAGCGGGTCTTCTCCTTCATACTTGAAGACTCCATCAACAACGCAGTGTCTGCATATAGGAAGTGTTTGTATAGTCTCTTGCTTTGATTTCAACTTGTGCTTTGCTGACTTCAATCTGTCAATAGCTGGTATGTGAAGAAATTTTTCAGTATGGACTTTTGGCATCTGGTTATCTGCCACAGGCAAAGTCTCAAATGGGATCCTATTTGAAAGTTTTGAAGCCGAGACATTAAAATCTGTTGTACTGTCTATAGATTTGTCACAATCAAGATTCTCTTTTGGTTTGAGATCATCCTTATTCATCAAACTCCACCCCTCAAATATGCTGAAGTAAAGATGGGTGTGTTGTATATAAATTTTGTGTTTTATGACTACTCTACAATAGTTATATTGTAATTGATAAAGAAAAAGCGGGAGGAGGGAGTTTCAACCACAACAATTCAGTTTATGGCCTTTGAACCCTCACATCATCGGGATCTACATATCATCGCCTCGCGGCTCATCATCCCTTTGCAGCCGATTGCCTTAACCAGATTTGGCCACTCCCGCAGCGGACCCAGAGGGATTTTCGATAGCTATTAAGTTTTTCGCTAATTCGAACCCTCGACTTACAGCTTAGAAGGCTGTCGCCCTATTTGTCCAACCTAACTTCGCCGTATGGAATGGGACTCCGAGCACACAAAGGCGAGGATGTCCCATACTAATCTCGGTGTTAACGGACGAAACCGTTACCAGACTAGGCTATGGGTCCTTTACCTGCTGGGGTTTTTGGTGGTTTTTAAATGTTTCTTCCAGAATTCAGACTCGTAAACCTGCCTCTATTCCTCTAGAAGCCTCTTCCCAGTATTCTTTTGCAGCTGACCATTTGCCCATCCTAAACTTTTCAACCCATTTTTTCAAGGCCTCATTGTGTTGGTCAGCAGTGAGCAGATCCTGTAAGTATTGCATAATCACATCAATAACACGCTCAGATTCCCAGAACCTTGATTTTTTATGCACTTCATCAATATTGTGCGCAAGTTGCTTGTGATGTTTGTAATAGTCAATGTTCTGACCGTATAATGTGTTAATAAGCTCTGGCAGCACCTTCTCTGCCCAGCCTCTATGGAAACGGCACATTCCTGTGTTGTCTGAATACAATTCCTTAATCATGCGTTCTGCTGAACTGATGCCAAGCTGATATGGCTCTTTGAAGTCTGTAGTGTAATCTTCAAAGTATTTTCCCTGAATAGGCATTGGCAGGAAGAAAGCAGGCACCCAATACTGGTTAGGAGCTATACAACCTTTGTCCCCATGAGGGGTGAAGAGCGCGTACTTAAGACTCTGTTTACCCTTTAATCTGTCAAGCTCTTTTGCTGCCTCTCTTATACCGTATCTCAGGAATTTGCCCTCGTGCCTGAATACAAGCTCAATTATCTCAATCGCGCACTCTGCATTGTGCATCGAATCATTCACAACATCAAAATTTTCTAAATCCCATTTTGGCTGCCTCTTGATTCCAAAATCTTCTTTTGCAATAACACTATTATGGAGCAGCTCCATGAACCACGAGACAAGATTGCCAACTTGAATTGCATCAAACCCTTTGCTGTCTGCAAAATGGTTGAGTTTTTCAGCTGCCCTCTGATCAAAAACCCCACAATTAGGACCAAGAGCCTCGTATGGTTCATAGTCTTTTTTGAAATGCCCTTTCAATTTTTTACACACAGCAGGACAAGGCTCACCGCAGTTTCTCTGGTTTTTTGGTTTGATTGTCTCTTCATTGAATTGCCTGAGATAATGCTCTTTTACCAGGCGGTAATAGATTTCAAGCCTCTTGTCCCTGTCAAGATAAACAGATGACCAATTGAGATACGTAAGCCATTCTCTCAGTTTTGTGACGTTGCAGCCGAATGTGCCACCTGACTCAAGGCACGGGTCATAGCGGTATTTGACAGTCGCATCAGTTGCTGCAGCCATATACCTTTTCCCCATCACTTTTGTAAAAACCTGATTGATTTTATTCAAATCCCTAAGATGTCCATGGTTATGGTAGTCTCCGCCGTAGCTGATTGCCACAATGTTGTGCTGTTGCACCAGTTTTGAGCCAAATCCTCCTCTACCTGCCCAACAATCAGCTCCTGTTGGCACCCCTTTAACATTTACAGAGCTTGCAAGGGCTCCTATGCTTGAGTTAACCGATGCTGGGCCTGCTACAATCACCCTGCAGCTATCACATATCTCTCTTGCATGGCATTCAGGGCAATGCTGCATAACATAGTCTTGCAGCGCATAAACTCCTTTGCGGCCGCTCTCCCATATCTTCTCAATATTCTCAACAGGCTCAAAATGAACAGCCATGTGATTTGCATAATTTGTGATGCGTAAAATACAGTGCTGACTGAACTTGTTCTTGATAGCAACATAATTGACACCCAGACCAACAAACTTGAGTCCTGCTCCTCCCATGGTTGAAATGTAAAAGCTCTCCCAGATTGGACTCTTGTCTGTGATTATCAGCCTGTGAGTTCCTGGTAAAGGGCTTCCTGCTAATAAACCGATGCCCATGCAGAAGTAGTCTCCTTGCTGGTTCATGTGAAAACCGAAGTCAACTGGTCCGAGAATCTTCTCATCACGTATCTTTTTTACTTGCCACTGCTCTGTGTGAGCATCGATAATAAGTGCATTCTGCTCTATCATTTTGCCTCTTTTTGATAATTCTCTGGAGTTTTGGTTTATATAGTTTTGGTTGAAAAAACATATCTGATTTCTTAATACAGATAGTCAATAGTGGCACTCGACTTTCCATGATTTTCAAATAAAAAAGGGATAAATATGCTATTAAAATTGGCAAATAAACTATTTTTACTTATAATAAGTAAAAAATTAAGGGAATTCCTATATAATGTAACGACTTACCAATACTCAATCGGTGGTAAAAATGGAACTTAAAAAATTATGTTGCCCTGGGTGTGGCGGAACACCCACAATAGATGAAGTTGATTCAGGATTGTTCAATTGTATGAGCTGCGGTAGTCTGCTGACTACAAGCGATTCAAAGTTATTAGAAGAAAGGCCGGTAGAAAGCTCTCTTGAAAAGAGGATTAGA
>JAHWHA010000059.1 GCA_019323665.1 Candidatus Woesearchaeota archaeon
AATATTTTTGGGATTTATAAATGTTTGTATTTTTATCACTACATGGTGAATAAATATGTTGTTTAGATCTTCTCAGCAAAAATATACATTCCGTTATTCACACTTCCAGAAGGAGTGATGAACTGCGCAGGAGCAAGATGCTCAACATTGAATTTTGGATTAAGTAAATCAGTGATCTCCCACTCAGTGTAATGATGACATCTATACAACTCATTTCCTTCAATATCATGGGTGTCGTGCACAATAAATGTGCACAACTCCCCAGTCATTGGAAAATGAGCTTCATATCTTGCCCTGTAAACATCCCAGTTCTGGGTGAATAAACTCAAATACAAAATCCCATGTGGTTTTAAAACCCGAGCAGCCTGCTCAATGACCTGAGACCTTTGACTGCGTTCTGCTAAAGTTACCATGAAAGCAACCATCACAGCTGCATCAAAAGATTCTGCAGCAAAGGGCAGATTTATTGCATCTGCCACTGTGAACTGGAGTAAAGGTTGATCATAAGCCTGTTTTGCTTTTTCTTCAGTTGCCCAGTGCAGCTCATTTGGATTGATATCCAAGCCACATAAATTATAACCTCTTGAATGGAGCTCAAACGATATTCTGCCCCAGCCGCACCCAAAATCTAGCACCTTTGAACCTGGTTGCACGTATTCATAAAAAACATTATCTAGCGGCACAGTTGCTGGAGTTGATCTATCTTTGAATTTGGTCCAAGAGTTGTGCATGACATAGGAAATTTGTATGTCTATTTAATTGTTTAGGAGTGAGGTTGAATTTCCATACGCCATAATTAAGAATTACTTGATCTTTGGAAAATTATTACATGAAGTGTTTGTGGCAACAAGATGGAATTGAATGTTTCATAAGTAGATAATATGTGAGGCGATGGTGAATGCATGATCACTGATCCTCTCCAGATTCCTGAGAGTCTCAACAAATATTGTGTCCGCTTTAGGACTGCATATCTTCTTCTCCATCCTCCTCATATGGTTATTCTTAAACTTGTTTTCCAAGTCATCCACCTCTTGTTCGATTATATAAACCTGCTTTGCCAGAAGTTTTGAATCCGTATCCAGAGATTTGGCAGCCAACTTGCAGGCACGGATAGTAGTGTTAAAGAGCTCATCCAATTCCTTTATTGCAGTTTTTGAAATTATGATTTTCTCATCTATCATCTGAACAGAAAACTCTGCAACATTGTTTGTTAGGTCCCCTATTCTCTCTATATCAATGAGGCTGTTTTTCATCAGCTTGAGTGTCGAAGCTCTTTTCTCATGGAGCTTCTCAACTGCAATTTTATCCAAAAAATGCTCGATGGTCTCTGCAAGTTTGTCAATAGTCCTTTCTTTGGCAAGCGCTCGTTTTGCCGAGTTAATATCGCGATAGATGAATGCCTCTCTTGCCTCTTCAAGCATTTTGTTGGCCAACTTTGCCAGAGCAATAATCTCTTTTTTAGCCTCAACAAGCGCGATAACTGGAGTTTTTAGCTGGTTGTCATCAATGTATTTTGTTCTGCTGCTGGAAACCTTTACTGAGCCTGGAACAATCCTCATAAGCATAGCTGCCAATGGTTTAACCAGAGGGAACATGATGATGCTCACACAGATGTTGAAGATTGTGTGGGCATTAGCGATCTGTCTGGGAAGCGAATGCGATGTGAGCTGAATTACTCCAGCGAATTGATGTATGAAGGGTAGGAATAAGAGTACACCACCAATGTTGATGAGGATTTGGGCGTAGGATGTGCGTTTCGCATTGACACTTGAGTTCAATGATGCAAACCAGCCGGTTATGCAAGTACCAATATTTGCCCCGAAGATGAATGCTATAGCCACTGGCAGCGTTATTGTGCCTGCACTACCCATAGCTATCACAAGTGCCGTCATTGCAGAGCTGCTCTGGAAGATTGCTGTGAACAGGATACCTGCCAGTATTGCCAGATAGAGATTTCTTCCCAGTGTGATGAGCATAGTTGTGTAAAAAGGATAACCACTGAATGTCTCAGAGCCTTGGGCAATAAAAATCATACCCATGAATATCAACCCGAATGCAAACAGGATTCCACCTATATGCTGTGCCTTGCTGCTCTTTGTGAAAAACATAAAAATGAAGCCAATTACAATAAACAGGAAAAAATAGCTCCCCAAATTGAATGAGATAAGCTGCCCTGTTAGCGTTGTACCTATCTCTTGGCCAAGTATTATGTTTATCGCCTGGGAGAGAGTGAGCAGATTTGCATTTACCAGACCAATAACTGTCACCATGAGCAGACTGCTGCTCTGAAGCATGGCTGTGGCAGTTGCACCAAAAAGGGCTCCCTTTAGAGGTTGAGTTGTCATTTTATCAAGGAGCTTTTCAAGTTTTGAGCCAGCCACTTTTACCAGCGAGTCGCTGAGAAGTTTTACGCCGTAAATGAATAGAGCAAGTCCACCCAAGATTAACAGAATAATATTAAATATGGACATCCTAACTTTATTATTTCGAGGTTGAGTATATATAGTTTACTGCGGGAAATAGGAAGCAGAGAAAAAGCTTCTTTTTTGTTATCTGCAAGATTTGGAATAGGTCATTGAATTATTCTGTACGCTCCAAAATTACTGGCCTCTCAAACCCACTTCACCCTCGCTGGCTGCTTCTTGATTCTAACCTTTGATTTTGCCTTAGATTCTTCTTTTGGGTAACCAAAAATTATTGGACCATAGATGCGTTCACCCTCCTTCAGTTCAAGAACTTGCATTGCTTGCTTATTAGCCTTCACCATTGCACCAAAGCCCACATAGCAGCTTCCCAAACCCAAAGAGGCAGCAGCAATCATCATGTTCTCACAGCATAGAGCACAGTCAATTGCATTGGCGGCTGGTCCAATGACATAAATTATAATAGGCGCTTTGTAGAAAACAAGATCCTTTGGTTCTTCAGCCTCCTCATACATCCTGACTGCATTCTCATATACCTCAGGCATGATCTCCTTCATACTCTCCAAAGCACTCTTCCTTAATGGCTCAATTGTCTCGACCAGGCTATGTTTCAAAGAGTTGTCCTCAACCACCACAAACCTCCATGATTGGAAAGGCATAGTGCACGGAGCACTGTTGCCTGCATCTATTATTATTTTTATCAGATCCTTTGGAACGGGCTTTTTCTCATAACTTCTGATTGACTTTCTTCCCATTATTGTTTCAATAACTAAATTCATTAAAACACCTCCTATATAATTGCCTGTTTTGATGCCACTTAAAAATCTTTCCTTACTCATTGCACAATTTTTTTCATTCTCAATACATATGATTTTCAAAGAGTTGCAGCACCATGAAAAAACACAGATTCTTAATTTTTGTATTGGCATTTATAATAATTATAATACGCTGAGTTCCACAATACCTGAATGAAAATTCTCTTTTTTTCCATAAAACATTTTTGCATAGAAAATTGCATCCTAAGAATTGAAAATTAAATAACCCATAATTACATCAATTATTAAGGATATTACTGCGCTTCACTAAAACTTCATCGCAGCAAACCCAATCACAATCATCACCAGCACCCACCATGGCACTCCGGCCAAAACACCCCAGTGATTGAAGAGCAGCACCGTACCGATAATGAACAACAGCCTACCAAAACCTCCACCATGTTCCTTGTATTGCATCCAAGGCTTGTTCCAGGGTCCGCATACATCCTTATCTTTAAATCCCTGTTCCATCTTCTTGCCTATTGCCTCTCCAATCTCGTCCCATGTTAGCTCTTTCTTTTTCGCCATAAAACCACCTCAAAAACTCAAAATACGCATTGATTATAAAAGTCTTTCTTATAGCAATAATATGCCACTTTGTTGAGTCCAT
>JAHWHA010000060.1 GCA_019323665.1 Candidatus Woesearchaeota archaeon
CAGTCTCTGTTAAAAAAATCAGACTCTGTGCAATAACTGCCATCAGCGAACACACACACAGCATAGCTTTTTGAATAATTACCATAATCTTCAATAGCTTTTTTGAGAGTATAACCCTTAATCTCACAAAGAGTATACTGATGACCGCAGTCACCTGAAATAAAATCAAATGCCTCACATTCAAAGCCACCTGGCATAACACAATAACCTATCTTCCGGTCATCAACCTGGCGGTAATCATATTTGTAGCCAAGCCCTTCACAATAGAACACATCTATACCCCTGACACGAGGATACTGTTGCTTAGATGCTTCTTCATGCGTCTCAACCTTTTCTCCTGGAAGAGTGGTTTCAACACCAGTTTTGCATCCTGTGAGCAGAATAACTCCCACAATTGCAGCAACCAGGAACAGAATAGGCACCAATTTTTTCATGTGCCTTAAAAAAATAACTTGCTTTATAAAGATTGTTTTAGTTGTAATATTATTTAAAATTATATATATCCCAATTAACCCTTTGGCAGCACACCAAACCTCTGCAGGAAGAACCACACGGAGGTAAGAAGCAGCAGCACAACAAGAACACCCAGGGTGTTCGTGAAAGGCGCATCAAAAAGCCATACCCCGAGCAGCCTCACACCTAAATATATGAAAACAATATCCCTCACAACACCCCTAACACCCATCTTTTATTCCAGCTGCAAGCTCTCTGAGCACTTTTTCAGGCTCTTTTGCCATGACAATATGGGAGGCAACCAGAACTCCTGAAGCTCCGAATTTTAGAGCAGCAGCAGCGTCACTGCGCTCTTTGACTCCAGCACCGCAAAGAAGTGGGATATGAGCAACTCTATGTACCATTTTCACAGCTCTGCTGATGATCTCTGGCTTACCATGGCACACGCTTGTTTCTCCTCCAATAAGCTCTGGAGGCTCAATTGCAATTGCGTCTGGCTTAAGAACAGCAAGCTTTGCGGCAATCCTGGGTTTTGCAGCACAAACCACAGTGTCCAAGCCAATTTGGCCTGCACGCTCAACACAATTTTTGATTTTTGCATACTCAAGCTGATACTCTGAATGATTTACCATGACACCTGAAGCGCCCGCCTGCTTCACCGCCTCTGGCAATGTGTGTCCTGTGTGCGCCCCATAACCAATTGCATCCATGTGCTGCCCAAAAACAGGGATTTTTACAGCCTTGGCAACAGCCGCAATATCAGCTGTCTGCACAGCAACACTAATATGCACTTTTTCCTTTGCAGCAACCTTTTCGCAAAGCTTTGCCAACTCAACAGCCTTTTTTCCGGTAGACTGCTCATAAGTCTTGAAATTTATCACAATAACAGGTGTTGGTATCATTTTATTCATTTCCTATTAGCTGAGTTTATAAATTTAATTGTGGGGGATTTTTTTTGGGCCACAATCATGTTATTGAAATCATCTAATCCACCCCAACGAAACATTTATATACATGATATATGTAATCTTTCCTATTCAAAATAGAGGAGGGGAAGATGGCAAATTTCTTATCAAAACTCAAGAAAAGTGTAGGATTCGGGGCTGAGTCATCTGTTTTCGAGGAGGCAGAAAAGGATTATGTGGAGATTGACACAGATATGGCAGATGAGAAAGCCCATGTCACAGTCAGGACATATAATATTGAGGACTTCGCAGACATAAAGGAGATTCTAACTGCGCTGCGGGAGGGTCATACAATTGCGCTTGTAAACATCAAGCCAATTAAAGAGAAAGATCTTATAGAGCTGAAGCGCTCAATCAACAAGCTTAAGAAAACATGCGATGCAATTGAGGGAGACATTGCCGGCTTTGGTGATGACTATATTGTGTGCACCCCTGCATTTGCCCGAATATTCAGGGCAAAGGGCGAGAAACGCAAGAAGCTTGATGAAGATTAAACATTCAACTCTTTATCTATAGATTTTGCCACTTCCTTTAAGTCATCAAGTGTCCTGTCAATATCTTTATGAATTTCCGCAACAAGAGATTCAAGGCTGTTCATCCTTAGGATGTACTTATTCTTCTCATGAACAACTATCCCCGCTTTCATTAGATTGTTGAGGTGGTGCACAACAGTGCCACGGGTAAGAGAAGAGCGTTCAGCAAGCTCATCAGAGCTTAGGGGAATGTCCTCCTTGCCGCTCTTGAGAAGCTCAATGAAGATGCGGAAGCAGCTCTTGTCCTTGTCGCGGGAGCTGAATAGCCCAAGAGAATTACCCAGCCACTGTAATCTTTCATTCACACTTGGCTCAGCAGGTTTGCGGTGCCTCACAACAGTTATCCGCTGATGGTGTATTATCATATTAATCACTTGGTTTAAATTTTGGTTTTCCAGGGTTTTTTTCCAATTTTTAGGTTAAAAAACTCGTTGATATTTAAATTTAACCGAAAGATTTAAATAGTTATTGTTCATTCTAAATTAACATCGTTGATTTTAAATCAACAAAAGTGGAGGTGGATGAGATGTATTGGGATCCGTTTGATGAGATGGAACGTATGCACAGAGAAATGGACAGAGTTTTTTTCCACATGGTCGGTGGAAGACCGGCAATCGAGCACAAAGATAGGCAATTGCCAGCAAAGCAATCTGAGTTCCGACCAGCGGTGGCAGACTGTTACGAAACTGAAAATGCGGTTATTGCATGCTTTGAACTGCCTGGAGCAACCAAAGATGACATTGAGTTGAATGTCACAGATAACTATGTAGAAGTAAAGGTTGAAAAGAAACAGGAGAAAGAGAAAAAAGGAAAGCACTCTTACAGCTATGCAGTAGTCACATCACAGTTTTATCGCAGACACATGCTGCCAGCAGGTGTTGAGGCAGACAAGGTAAAAGCAAGCTACAACAACGGAGTGCTGAGGGTTGAGATACCAAAAAAAGAGAAGAAAACTGA
>JAHWHA010000061.1 GCA_019323665.1 Candidatus Woesearchaeota archaeon
ATCTACGTGTACATGGCATTTGCGCTCCAGACAATAGCTAAAAAAACCAACACTGAAAATCCGTGGCTTGCTTGGATTCCAATAGCAAACCTTGTTTTAATGACCCAAATAGCAGGACTGCATTGGGCAACAATATTCCTAATGCTAATACCATTTGTGAATATTGCGGTGATTATCTGGTGGTGGTGGAAGATTGCAGAAGCACGCAATAAACCAGGCTGGATGGCCTTGTTATTTTTAGTGCCTATTGCCAATCTGATTGTCCCAGGAATTCTTGCCTGGAGCGACTAACAACACAATTTTTTTAAATTTCTTTTATTATTATCCTTATATGAAACCCATTGAAGGCAGACTGCAGACAGGGGAGCATATCCTTGTGAGGATCCTGGAGAAGAAAGCGGATGCACAGATTGTCATTGCCAAATTCTATGAAGATTATGGCTCAGTTGATGTGAGCTGTGCAACTGACATGAGGCAGCTCGATAAAACAGAATTGGAGGATAGGGTCAACCAGGTTATCCAGAAGAACCTTGCGGTTAAAATATCAGAGATACCAAGAGAACAGGCAAATGATTTGCCGAACATAACAAATGTCCCTGAAGCAGTAAGAAGGATTAGAACTGTTGAGATTTTCGGTTTTGATAAACGCGCGTGTAAAGACCCTCATGTTTCAAACACATCTGAAATTGGTAAATTCAGGATTATTAAAGTGAAGAGAGTTGGCAAGGACAGATACCGCTTTGAGTTCTCTGTTGAATGATGCGGAAATGCTATGCTTTCTATACATAAATCTATTTAAACTGCCTATCCTTATCCAAAAATCAAAAGGGTTGATAATGAGAATCGCGGTGCTTGCATCTGGGTCAAATGGCAACTGCTGCCTTGTTGAGAACAATGGTTTGAATCTACTAATAGACGCAGGACTCTCAGGCAAGGAGACTGAGCGCAGACTCAACCAGGTGGGCACAAGTCTGGAGAACATTGATGCTATTCTGATAACACATTCGCACTCAGACCATGTGAGAGGTGCTGGCATAATATCACGCAGACACAACATCCCTGTTTATCTCACAAGAAAAACCCATAAAGAGGCACCCTACCATCTGGCAAAGGCAAGAGTAAAATATTTCAGCCAGAAAAACTCATTCCTTATAAACAGCCACCAAATACAACCAATACTCACCTCACACAGTGTATGCTCAAGCGGATTTGTGATTGAGAAATTTGGATTGTTCACAGACACAGGTATTATCACAAAACAGATGCAGGCAGCAATCCCCAAGCTAAAGGCAGTAGTTATGGAATCAAACCATGACATTGATATGCTGATAAACGGCCCTTATCCTTATTATCTCAAACAATGGATCTTATCTGAGAAAGGCCATCTGAGCAATGTGGATGCATCATCCTTTTTACAGCAGCATGGAGAGAACATGTCGCTTGCACTACTTGGCCACATGTCAGAAAACAATAACACACCCGAGCTTGCAGTCAAGACCTTTGAAACATTGGTGAAAAGAAAGACAGATTTTATGGTGTGTTCAAGAGAGGGTATTACAGGAAGCTGGGAGATTTAATTCACTTCTTCCTCAAGTTCACATAGGTTGTCTCAGATTTCTCAATGTACTGCTCTAAAAATTTCATCAGCTCTGAATTCACCCTGCCGCAATTGATCATCTTTGTCAACTCATAAACATCAGCAACCGCGAGCTCATCCCACAAACCAATTTTCTTTAGAACATCAAAGAATTGTTTTCTCACCGGATCCTCTTTCTTTGGGAAGCTCAGCTTGGGATAGCTTCGAACACTCACTTTCATCTCACTCCCGTAAACATTCTCAACATTGTTCTTTCTGGCAAAATCTATCAAAGCTTGCCTTAGCTTCTCTTTTTCAGCATCAACTTTTTCCAGCTCTCCGCACACCTCAGCAAACCTGTTGACAAGCTTAACACCATCATCATCTTCTAACTCTTTGGTTGACATCGCCTCAGTTTTGTAAAGATGCTTGAACTGCGGACAAATAGTGCGGAACTCGCACCAGCCGCATAATGCAGACTGCTCAGCCGGATAATCAGTGCAACTTTCAATCTCTTTGACCACCTCAAGCACTTTATTGCGCTCTGCCTCAATCTCCTCCTCAGCGCGCTCCATCACAATATCCTCATTGAAAGCAAGGTAATGCCAGATCTGTCTTATCCTATTCACATTTGGGTAAAGCTTTTTCAGCCCATAAGAATACATTGTGAGCTGCCTCTCCTCATCAAGGGCTTGTTGAGTTGGCAGTGAGTTTGAGGTTTTATAATCATGAATCTCATAAACCCCATCTTTTATTGTCAGACGATCTATTCTGATATGAAAGTTGATATCAGGGGCAATCTCAACAGTCGCACTTGTCTCCAAAGCAAGTGTCTTCTCCTGGTCAAATGGCTTTTTTCTCTCATAATATTCAATTAGGAACAACTTACCCATCTCTTTGTAATTGTCAACAGTATATTCTTTTCTTACAATCTCAATGCCATCTTGCCAATTCTCTTCCCAAAGCCTGTTGTACAATGCAAGCAGCTCTTTTAGCTCTGGCATCTTTTGATGTTTTACATCTTTATACAACTGCTCAAGAACCTGGTGGCAAATATCACCCATATAAGCCTCAATGCTTGTTACAATCTCAGTCTTAATTTTATCAATATACTGGTATTTGTACTTTAATTTGCACTGCTCAAAAGTTGAGAGCCGAGAATGGGAGTAAGTTGCCATTTTGCCAAGTAAGGTTTTTGAGTTTTAAAAGGTTTTGATTATCTGATGAAGATATCCTTGATCAACCAAGAGCACTTTTGAATCCAGAGTCAAGCTATTGCATCGCTCATCAACTCTCTTTTGCCAAGATAAAGCATTCTAAAGCATTTCAAAGTGTTTATCGAAAAGTTTGCTTATTAACAAAACCCTCTGTGCAAAGAGCAGTGTTGGCTGAAAAAGAGGCAATTGTTAATAATGAAATGGAGGGGAGAACATGAACAAATATGTAGCAACATTTGCTTTGATGTGCGTGCTGCTTGTTAGTATTATTGGTGTGCAGGCAGCCGCAAACCAAGTTCAGCTGGGCAACAGGAGAGTGCAGAACCAGGCAGCTGCAAAGCCTGCACAGATAGCAGAGCTTGATGAAGCAAGGCTTGAAGAGCTCAAGGCAGCAATTCCAGAGAACTATGAAACTGCTGAAGAGCAGGTGACAGAGAGCGCTTTATGGCCCGGTCCAAGCAGGTTTTTGCTCTGGACACGTGACTTAGAACACATTATATGGGGCAGCTATGCCTATGGCAGATTCTATGGCACTGACACTGAGGGTGTCAGAGTTTGGGGAATCTATGGCAATAACTTTTGGGCTGGATTCTACGGCAGCGAGTTCTTCTATGGCAAATACTCTTACGGCTGGTGGAGTGCAAGGTACCTATTTGGAGAGGAGTATTCATCTGGAGGCTTTATCACCTTTCCAGGAAAGCCTATGCCAGTGGAGGCGATGGCAATGGAAGAATAGATAGATAATATATTTTTTTATTTTTTTCAATTGTTTTAGCTCTGTAAAGTAAAAGAAGCTTAAATATGCGATTTCAAGGCAAAAAAGGCTGATTTTAGCAAGAAAAAAAAATATGACTGAAAGTGTGTATATAAATA
>JAHWHA010000006.1 GCA_019323665.1 Candidatus Woesearchaeota archaeon
GAACGCGCCGATTGCATCGTTCTGCTTGTTGCCCCAAGGCTCTGAGAACTCTGACATTGACTCTGGATTGTATCTTGGGTGTATGTATTGGAAGGAAAACTCAGGCTTTTTCTTAAGAGCAAGGTCCAGCTTCCATTCATACTTACGGAAAATATCAAACAATGCATGATAAGTCTTCTTTAAAGCCTCAACTTCTTTCATCTGCTCCAATCCAAGTGCCTCATAGATGTTGTCTCTTATCCAAGCTGCGTTGTAGCCTGTGGCAACTTGCTTACTCGATGCAGCAAACAGACCATTGTCATACTGCAATTCTTTGAGTTTCCGGGCTGAAAGCTTTTTTCGCAGTATATTAATAATCATAACCACCCCCACATATGTTAGTACTGGTTAGTAGGAATAACTAGTATATAAACTTTTCTATTTTTAATTACCTATTAGTAGTATCAATAATGTTGCCTGGGAGAAAGATATATACTTCATATATAAAGCAACTGCTTGGAAATATGCCTGAGGTTAGCTGATTTGCTTCCAGAAGCAACACAGAAGATATCAAATGCCATAAAATGCAATATATTGTTTATATATTACTTTAGAAAAATATTCATAAGAATCAGCAATTGCCAATAGCTTCAAGCTCTACCTTGCTGCTCTGGCAGAGTGTTGTTTGGTCTGAGGTTGTGACTCTAGGGATCATTGTGATCTTTTCAGGATTGCCGAACTTATTCAAATCATAGATTATGTTAATTTTTCTCGAATAGCCTTTGGGGATGTTTGAGCCTGCAAGAGAGTCAATATTGAGCACATCATTAGAGCCAATAACATTAATCTGAAGGTCAATTATATCTGTGTTTGCGGTGTTCTGCAGCATAACTTCAATAATCGATGATTCACCTTGCCTTGTGATACAGGCTTTGGGTTGGCCTCCTATCTCAACAACTCCAAGCTCAACATGGGCTCCACACTCAGAAAATCTTGGGCCTTCTTGGCCTATCGTACGGCCAACATTCATCACAACTGCTCCAAGGGCAACTGCGAATGAGATAAGGAGTATAGTAGCAATAAGTGGGGACATTGCTCTCTTGCTCCTGCTAAATTTACCCATTCTCTCAAGGACTGTGTTAAACAGCATATATAAACCTCTTTTTCTCAAATCTTATCATAAGCACGAAGTAAAGTGGTACTACAACTGCCACAAGCGTGAGGGCAAGCACTAGGAAAAGTTTCTCAAGACCTATGTTGGCAACAGTGTGGGCTGCAATAGGGATAATAATTATGTAAGGGATAATGGCAATGAGGCTGCTCATCCCAAAATAGCTCTCCTGAAGTCTCTGAGGCACCAAATCTTTCGCAAGCAGGCTGTGTGCCACTCCAGCAATTACACCTCCTATCACTCCTGCTATTGTGCCCATGGCAATTGAGACAAGGTTTGGATTATAATAATAGCTAAGAGGCATTATTGCCATAAGCATGGTGCCGAAAATCAACATAGGAAAATTGCCGTACTGTTTTGAATGACGTCTTGTCAACTGGGGTGTGAGGATAGAGGCTATTACACCGAGCACGAACACAAGGGCAACATTAAGAAAGCCTCCAAAGCCTATATGGTTGAAAACCTGGAATATATATATACCAAAAAATGAATTACCGAGCAGCTGAACAAGGGATGTTATAGTTGCAGCGACCATGAGTACAAAGACTGTCTTGTCATTTAGAAGCACTTTTGCAGAGTCAACAAGTTCTTTAAGATAATTTTTCACATGATGTTTTATTTTTAGTCTGGCTTTGCCAGCACTGGAAGTGTGCTCGAGATTGTGCAGCATCAAACCTGAGATGCAGAAACTTATACCCGCAAGACAAAAAACCAAGAGCTGACCCTGGAGCACAAAAGTTTTGCTGGCGCCAAATAAATTAATTGAGATTGTGTATCTTGAAAAACGGTCGATGATGTAAGCGCCCAGTACAAGTGTTGTAATAGTTATCATCAAACCATATTGATAAACTTTGTTGATAAGTCCACTTTTCTCCTCTCTGAGAACGCGATCCATTAGAGCTTGATAGAGCTCACCGTGTGACAAAGCTCCTATGGCAGTAAGGAGTGCTGCAAAAAAGAAAAGCCACAGTGAGTTTGAATTGCGTGCGAACCCCATAAGGATGAAACAGAATCCAAGGAAGAATCCCGCAACACTTATCACTTTCCGATCAAAGCTCACATTGTGTGCATAGCTCTTGAGCCATGATGAGAATGTTGTGCCAACTAGGGTTCTAAGACCATTGAGCAGTGTTATGAGGAAGAGCGAAGCTCCACATTGGTAGAAAAGGATGTTTATGTACTGCTCACTTCCAAATCCATATCCTGCCCTGTCAAAAACCTCTTTCCTGAAGAATTTGCGGATGCGTTTGTTATGCTCATTCCTCTTGTTTTGGAAATGGCTACCGCAAACCCTGTGGATGGCTGAGACCACATCAGACTCAAGATGACCCTGTTCAATAAGCTGCTGCTCTATAAGTTCGATATTCTCACCAGACTCGAACCTATCTCTCACCTCTTTTTCCAAAGACTTACGCATGTACAGGCAGAGGTCTCGACAATATATAAATCTATCTATAAATAAATTATATTTTATTATATTATCCACTCTTGTGTAGCACAAATGAAAAATACCGAAAGTCTTAAATAATAATCCAGGCACAAACATATATTATTATGCTGAGATGGCAATACATAACATAATCGGCCGAGTCAGCGGCAAAAAAAGGGGTCGAATTGAGAAAAGATGGGAGTTACAGGTGGACTCCCCTATTCTAACCTGTCCTGTCTCTGCAGATCTTGGAGAGGCTCAGAGCTTAATTATTATTGGCACAAAGAGTGGTAAGGTATACACGGTTGATGATGAATCAAAAATTAGGTGGCTTTATGATATTCAGGAAAATAGGTCGGAAATGGAGCTGCTTTTTATGGATGAGGACACTGTTAAGAGTATAAGGTGCGCACCTACAATTGCTGATATTACAGGCAATGGCAAAAATGAGGTGCTGGTTTGCTCCGACGTTGGCACACTAAGTGTGCTTTCAGGTTCAGGTGATTTGATGTGGGATTTCAGGGCTGGGGGTCCTTTACGCTCAAGTGCCGCTGTTGCCGATATAAATAATGACCATAAGCCTGAGATTATTTTTGGGTGCAATGACGGTTTCTTGTATGTAATTAATAACAGGGGTAATTTGATATGGAAATACAGGACTAAGTCTCCAATTGAAGCGCAAGCGGCAGTGATTACAGAGCCCACATTACAGATTATTTTTGGGTGCTCTGATGGTACAATCTACTCTCTTAATCCTGATGGCACTTTAAGATGGAGTTTCAAGACAGAGGGCAAGATTACTGCACAGCCTGTGGCCGGTGACCTCAATGGTAATGGTGTGATTGAGATTGTTGTCGGAAGTCTTGATAATAAGCTCTATTGTCTGAATCCTCAGGGCAATTTGCTATGGGAATTCCAGACTGAAGGTTCCATCTTTTCAAGAGTGAGCCTTGCTGATATCAATAATGACGGCAAACTGGAGATTATTTTTGGATCATGCGATAACAAGGTGTATACACTTAACAACAAAGGTGAAAAGATTTGGAGTTATGAAACTGATTTTTGGGTTGTTGC
>JAHWHA010000062.1 GCA_019323665.1 Candidatus Woesearchaeota archaeon
AATCTCTTTTACAATTATACACTAGATATCTCTGCAAATCCTCCGATTTTTTCTGCTAAAACCATATAAACCCCTTATATATGCCATTATATATGAAACGCAACCTCTTCACAATCAAAGACTGGCCTATTGCAGAAAGACCAAGGGAACGCCTCATAAAACAAGGTCCAGCAGCATTGAGCAACTCAGAACTGTTGGCAATTTTACTTGGCACAGGGAGCAGCACTGAGAATGTTGTGGACTTGGCAAAGCGCATACTGGCAAAACACAATCTTCAAGAGATATCCCAAGCATCAATAACGCAGATAAAAGAGTTCAGAGGCATAAACGATGCAAAGGCATGCCAGCTCATGGCATGTTTTGAGCTATCAAAAAGGCTATATACCTTCAACCACCGCGAGTCAAATTACATTGAATCAGCAAAGGATATTGCACAATTACTTTTTCCAGATATGCGCTTCCTTAAGAAAGAACAGTTCGTGGGTGTTTATCTTGACTCGCGCAACTGCCTGATAAAAAAAGAGATAATCTCTGTTGGCGGTTTAAACACATCTATTGTCCATCCAAGAGAGCTTTTTAAAACTGCAATTCAAGAAAGTGCGAATTCTGTGATTGTTGCGCATAACCATCCCTCTGGCAACCCAAAGCCGAGCGGGGATGATATTGAGATTACAAAAAAGATCATCAGTGCAGGACGGGTGATTGGCATACCTATTATTGACCATGTTGTAATTGGAGAACAGGGCTATTTTAGCATGAGTGAGGAGAATATTGTAAGGTTTTAGTTATGATATATTTGTTTAGCATCGTCAATTCTTGCTTCCCGCAAACAAACTAACTGCCATTCCTGTTATCAGTGCAACAAGCGAGTCTGATTTGAAATAATCCAAAGAGAGAAGCTGCGACAGCTTCTGATCACTCCAAAAAACACCCAATAGCAGAGACAATCCAACTCCAACTCCAAAAGCAACAGCCAGATGCACTAAACCAATTTTATATTGCTTGTAACTCTGTTTAATAAATACAAGAGATGCCAGAAAAAATACAGTAAGCATAGTGATGCCCACCTTTATGTTAGGTGCTGCAAGCGTAACTGAAGAGAATACACCAAACTGGGCAACAGTGGTGTATATCAATAGCTGGTGGATTGATTTGTCGTGCGCAAACTGGCTAAAAGATTCAAATGCCGCTGGTTGTTCAATACTTGTCTCTTGTATCACCTCAGCTGGCTCCTCCCTCCTAAGAATTATAGCCTGTTTAGTGTCTTTGAGCAGTGATCTAATTGCCAGCAAGAAGGCAAAAAGGCAGAGCAGACCTCCCACAATTCCAATAACTATATTCTGGATTGTGAAACCCTCGACTGCAATCTTGTCCAGGAAAACAGGTACGTATGCATACAATATCAACATAGTTATGGCAAGGATAATGGTTCTTCTGATTATGGCCAGCAAAAATGTTGACAGCTTATTCACGATTACAAGTAAGATGAAGAACACAATAAGTGCAATGATTGTGGCTGCAACATCTCCTTGCCTAATCAACACAGGCAATGAAAAAACATATTCCTTAACAAAGCTCAAACCAGAGATAGTGGCATTTGTGCTGTTATTAAGTGCAATCTGCCCTAAAATAGGTGTGTAATCCATTAATCCCTCTTTTCAGCAGCATTTATTAACTGCTGGCTCAAATCCGAACCTCTAGTCAACTGCAATCTTGGCAGCACTCATCACTTTGTCTCCCTGATTCAGCCTCATGAGCCTGACACCCTGGGTGTTCCTGCCGATTGTTGATATGCTCTTCACAGGAACTCTAATCAAGATGCCCTGTTTACTTATTAGCATAATCTCGTCTTCTGGGCTGACACTTTTCACGTCAACAACACTGCCGTTCCTGGGGCTGCATATAATATTGATCACCCCTTTGCCGCCTCTGCCAATAAGTCTGTAGTCCTCCATAGGAGTCTGCTTGCCATAGCCATTCTCAGTCACAGTTAATATATTTTTTGTTTTGTCGCATATAACCATCCCAACAACTTCATCACCTTTTCTGAGCATGATGCCCCTGACACCGCGAGTTGATCTACCCGTTGCCCTTATATCCTCCTCGCTGAACCTTATTGCATAGCCTCTTTTTGTGGCTATCATAATCTGTTTTGTGCCATCTGTCATCACCACATCAATTAGCATATCGTCGCTGTCAAGGTTGATTGCAATAATGCCCCCTTTGCGTGGTCTTGAGAATTCCTCAAGCATTGTCTTGTTGACAACCCCCTTTTTAGTGGCCATCACAAGCAACTTGCGGTTATCAAACTCTCTCACAGGAATCATCGCTGTTACCTGTTCATCTCCGCTGAGCTGCAATAGGTTTACAATAGCCTTACCCTTGGCCTGTCTTGACGCTTCAGGAAGCTGGTAAACCTTAAGCCAGTATACTTTGCCCTTATTTGTGAAGAATAGGATATAAGAGTGCGTGCTTGCGATAAATAAATGCTCCACAAAATCCTCTTCTCGGGTGGTTGCTGCAATTACTCCTTTACCACCCCTGTTCTGTTTTTTGTAAAATGCCGGATTTGTCCTTTTTATATATCCAGAGTTTGTTACCGTGATTACAGCAGGCTCTTCTTTGATGAGGTCTTCTTCAATTAACTCCTCCTCTTCCTCTTCAATCTTAGAGCGCCGCTCGTCACCATAACTCTTTTTTAGCTCAATCAGCTCCTGCTTAATTATCTTAAGTATCTCCAACTCCGAAGCAAGGATTGTCTTAAGTTGTCTGATTCTTTCAAGAAGCTCTTTGAGTTCATCCTTGATTTTTGCCTGCTCAAGCGCAGTGAGGCGTTGCAGTCTCATCTCCAGAATTGCCTTTGCCTGCACCTCACTCAACTCATATTTCACCACGAGTGCTTCTCTTGCAGTGTCTGTGGATTTGCTTTTCTTGATAAGTGCAATGACATTGTCAATATTTTTAAGAGCAATAAGCAGTCCGTCGAGCAGATGTGCACGCTCCTCTGCCTTCTTCAATTCAAAGGTTGTGCGTCTCCTAATAACAAGCTGCCTGTGCTCAACAAAATGCTGGATAAGCTGTTTTATGTCAAGTGTGCACGGCTCGTTATTCACAAGAGCAAGCATGTTAATGCCAAATGTTGTCTGCAGACGAGTGTGCTTGAACAGCTGGTTTAGCACCACATCCCTATTCGCATCCTTTTTCAGCTCAATAACAATCCTCATCCCCTGCCTGTCTGACTCATCTCTCAAATCCGCTATACCATTAACTGTACCTGACTTAATGCACTCGGCAATCTGCTCTACGAGCATTGATTTGTTGACCATATAAGGGATCTCATAGATAATAATTGCAGCGCGGCCCCTCGACTCCTCAAAACTTGCAGCAGCTCTCACCGTGATATGGCCAATACCAGTGCTGTAGGCAGATCTTATACCTGCTTTGCCCATTATAATCCCACCTGTCGGGAAATCAGGTCCCTTGAGATGCTGCATAAGTTCAGCAACTGTAATCTCTTTATCGTCAATCTGAGCAACAATAGCATCAGCCACTTCTGTAAGATTGTGAGGGGGTATGTTTGTTGCCATACCTACTGCAATACCTGATGAACCATTCACAAGGAGATTTGGAAGTTTAGATGGCAGCACCAGTGGCTCCTGTAATGAGTTATCAAAATTTGGAACAAACTTCACTGTCTCTTTATCTATATCTTCAAGCATCTCGCCTGCAATCTTGGATAAACGGGCTTCAGTGTAACGCATTGCTGCCGCATTGTCACCATCAATGCTGCCGAAATTTCCCTGGCCCTCAACAAGGGGATACCTCAAAGAGAAATCCTGGGCCATTCTTACTAATGTGTCATAGACAGCTGTATCACCATGCTGATGGTATTTACCAAGGCAGTCACCCACAATCCTGGCAGATTTCCTGAAAGGCTTGTTGAAGTGCATCCCCATCTGGTGCATTGAAAAAAGCACACGCCTGTGGACTGGTTTGAGGCCGTCTCGCACATCTGGCAACGCCCTACCAACAATCACACTCATGGCATAATCTAGATAACTCTCCTTCATCTCTGCTTCAATTACCCGCTTTGAAATCTTCTCTGCCATATATACTCCAAAGAGCTCAGAAATCAGACCTCTTTATATACAAAAAGGAAGCTGGTACCATATATAAAGCTTTTGGTTGTAAAATGGCACTAGAAGGGCTGAAATGGCTAAATTTAGGGATTTCAACAAGTTAATAAAAATTGGTTTGGATGAAACCTAAAAAACCTTAGGGATCCAATCATCACCCATGATACCTGGAGCATACACTGGGATGCAATCCAAAAGACTATATTCTTTTTAAATTGAATAAAAAAATTCACATTGCTCTCACAATGCTATCTCTAACCTGAAAGCTCTTGCCGCAGTACACACATCTTTTGGTCTTGTTGTAATACATCCTGTCTCTACTCTCATATTTCATCGCTTGTTTGCACTGCGGACATCTAAGTAGAAGCATCATCTTCAAGTTCTTCTATTTTTTCAGTAAGTTTTTTGCTGAGCTCATCCAACTTGTTTGAGTCGCCAGGGTCATTTTTTCCAGCAGAGCCTTTCTCGGACTGCTCTGTCTGCTTACTTGGCTGCCCATTTTTCTCAATATCGACTATCTCTGGCTTTGCAGCATCTTCCTCTTGTTCATCAAACACCTCAAGCTTACCGAGCTTTTCCTCATCAAGTTCTTGTATTTCCTTAAGGATCTCCTCTTTCTCGGCCTCTCCAACTCCGTAAGGCTCAACACCCTCTTCCTCAAGAGACCTCAATATCACGTCTGCTTCAGTTATATCGCGATAGCCTTCAAAACGCTTTTCAATATCCTCTTTGCCCTTGAGGTCAAAATACTCATAGAAACGCTGCGCTAATCTGAGCATAAAGCTCCTGCCATGTCTCTTCTTCACCACAAAACCCATCTCCTCAAGCTCTTGGATGTGCTCATAGGCCTTCGTGCTGCGGATCTGGATAATGTCTGACTGCAGCACAGGTGCTTTCCAGGCAATAACAGCCAAAGTCTCCATAAGTGGCTTATCCAGCTCAGTATGGGGCACTATCTGCTGCACAACCTCCATATACTCCTCTTGTACAGTGAATTTCCACTTGGGTGATTCATCAAGAATGACAAATGGTGAATCAGACTCCCTGTACTGTTGCTTAAGCTCTTTGAGGCAGCTCTGCACATCCTCAAGGTTCAATCTTGTGATACGCGTTATCTCACTCTCCTCAATCTTGTCGCCCACAGCAAACAGCACAGCCAGCACCATATTCTTATTGTTCATTTTAATACATACTCTCAACTAATTCATATTTATCATTTGCCTTTTTTATCTTGCCTTGCTTTATGTAACTATCAATAAAAGGCTTGAGCTCAGTCTCTTTAATCCCGATCCTCTTTGAAAGCTCTTCTATGGTCGCAGGCCTGTTTTTTAGGCTGAGTATGAACAGGTTTTTGAGCAATCCTGTGGCATTCATCTTGAGCAGCCTGTTCTCTGCATTGATGTTTGCCAGATTGGCATTGATGCCGTGCAGTCTAGCCAGAAGATCATTGAGTGTTTCTGCAAAGGCTGTACTATCCAGTTCAAGCTTGGCTGGCTCAATAACCTCAACTGATGAAGGCAGATAGTCAAAACAGAAATCAACAAGCTTTGTGGTGTCTGCAAAGCTCAGCTCAAGCTCAGCAAAGCTGCTGAAATAGTTGTCAACTGGCTTCACTTTGAAAACCTTGGCCTGCTCCACTTTCATGCCCTGCACATTGCGCACAGTGTCAATCACAAGCTTAATAGATTTGTCAACATGCTCTTTGGGCTTGCCTACTACCTCAAGAATTGCTCGCACCTTCACCTGCTTTTCTTCCATGCAAAATTGGAATCAAGGCACGTTTATATAGTTTTCCCAGCACTTACTGAAAGAAACCTTTTTAAAAGGCTCATGTTTACCCAAGAGTATGGAAGCAGTTATTGTCAACTTCAAGCGCGGCAGGCACCGCCAGTACACCAACCAGATGATTCTCAAGATAGAGGACTCTGATTCAAAGGAAAAAGCAGCGAAGTTTGTTGGCAAAAAGGTGACTTATACAAGCCCTGCTGGCAAGAAGATTGTTGGAGAGATCCGCAGCCCTCATGGCAACAAGGGCGCTTTGCGCGCATTGTTTGAACGCGGTTTGCCTGGACAGGCGATTGGCAAGAAAGTTGTTGTGGGTTAGCTGCTATTTTCTGGATATACTTAATTCAATGTGATGTATTCTATTTTCAAAAGTTTTATAAACCAAAAATCCAATTGGATATTCTATAAAGGGGGAATAGTCAATATGCGTCCTAGTATAATCTTCTTGGGCACAGGCCAGGGGGCAGATGTTGTGGGTAAACAGATACTTGGCTCAGGAGGGATTGTTGTGCAGACAGCTGACCACCAGATTCATATTGATCCAGGCCCAAGCTCATTGCTGATGGCAAGAGAGAACCATGTTAATCCGCGCGCAACAACCTCAATTCTGGTATCGCATTCTCACATCAACCACTGTAATGATGTGAATGTATTGATTGATGCAATGACACTCTCGGGGCTTGACAAGAAAGGGGTGCTTATCTCAAACAATTTGCTCATCAATGGTGATATTCTCACAAGGCCCTATCTCACTGAATTCCACAAACACTGCCTTGAGAAGTACATGGTGCTCAAAGAGGGCCAAAAAGCAGCGATAGATGATATTGAAATAATGGCTACTGCAACCAAGCACTCTGTTGAGTGTATCGGTTTTAGAATAGACTCGCCTGATTTCATTTTGTCTTATCTTGCTGACACTGAGTTTGTTCCAGAGCATGTCAAGCAACACCAGGGGTGTGATATTCTGATATTGAATGTTGTATACCCGTTTGAGGCAAAAAAAGAAAACAACTTGAATTCTGCTGATGCAGTGAAGATAATAAACAAGCTGCGCCCGAAGCTGGCAATTGTCACCCATTTCTCCAAGCAGATGCTCGATGCTGATATCCTGCTTGAGTCAAGGCGGATAAACCGTGAGACAAAAGCCCAGGTTGTGGCAGCCAAAGATGGCATGGCAATAAATCCGCTTACATACTCCTCAAAGAGGACACAGACTCTGCTCAAGGGCTTCTGAGCGCATATAAATTTTCACGCTTGATTTTCTTACCAGTTTTAATACAGATTCAATATCATATAACAAGCAGAGCGATGACATAGCCAATAAAACATCCAGCGCTTAGGAAAGGCATTGCAGGATAGAACTTACCGCGCTCACTCTTCAAGAACAGCAACCCCAGACTTAGGGTGGCAAACAAAGTTACAACAATTGCAGCTAGATAAGCTCCAGTCGTCTTCAGCACAACCCCTGAGAAGAGCAGAGGGAATGCAATGTCGCCTCCACCTAGTATTGCTGAAGTGTGCTGCTCAGCTTGCTTGCTTTTACTGACCCTCTTCGTTTTTGATACTTTGTGTTTTATCATTCTGGTCTCAGCCATCTTATAGGGTATGGATAACCCTGCAAACAGATTTGCGCTGCTCTGGAATTTTGCCATGGAAACCATGTGCTTGCTTTTCCACACTGCGTACGCATCATATAAGGAAATTATCAGAAGCAGCACTATAGCTGAGAATATATTGATAACAGGCACAAGCAATGCTGCAATACCTCCATAGATAAAGATTTCTGTCAGATTGTGCACAACCACATTCGGCCTGAAAACCTTCCACAAGCTTAGACAGACGGCAATTCCAAGCGTAATAAGGTAATTCCAACCAATGCCCAGAAGATTCAGCAGTTTCACCAATAATGGGTTGAGTGCAACTGAGAGGCTGTAAAGAACTGCAATTGTATACCATGCTTTCCAGAGATTTTTCTTTTTGAACTTGATAATCAGCATCACAAGAGCAGTGCCAATAAGCACAGCAATTATGATGAAGATAAAGGTTGTTGATTCATTGCCCACCTCAGGCGGCTCAACACCAAGCTGCTCATACATCTCGTCATGACGCACAGTGATTCCAGACTCATGGGTTTGCTCAATATCAACGTACTGTGAAACAACCAGTAATCCGGTGAGCTGTGCAACAACAAAGACCAGCACAAGAATAAGCGTTGGCACAATAGGATGTTTCATTTTGCCAAAAAAAGAGAAGAGCTTATATAAAATTAATCCTTTTCACTCCCCAATGAAAGCTCACCAAATTGACATCCGGGTTTTCTGCAAGCCGGAGGATGACAAGGCGCAGATAGAAAAGGCGTTTATGAGCCTGCTGCCATTTGACACTGCGAAAGAAAAAGTGCGGATTTCGAAAAAGAATGCGATTGGATTCAACAAGAGAGTGATTACAATAATTGAAACAACTTTGAAAAAGCAGCGCCACATCAACAGCTTTCTTGATGCTTTATCACAAATGATGAACCAAAACCAGAAACAAAATATTATCACGAATTGTAGAAAATTAATTGATGATCATTTATGCATCTTCTTCCGCTTTGATAAATTGGAATTTGTAAAAGACAGAAAGCTGAGGATAACTGATAGCGGTGAATGCTTCCATATCAAGGTCAGTCTTGCAGCATTTCCGAGGAAACTCCAAAACGCAGAGCAGACTCTAAGAGATATTCTCGGGCAAAGAGAAATCTTGCCCTGTAATACAATGTATTATTGAGTAAAGATAAATTTATATAATCAATATATTTTACTATGTGAAGGGGGGTTGTTGGTATACAAGTTTTGTTGTCACCACACAGTTGGGTTTTATAAGTGTAAATAATGAACACTAACAAATGACACAAAAAACCACAACATATTAATATGAGTTATGTTTATTCATAACTTACTGTTTAGGTATAAATTGTTGGAGGGGAACAAATGATCGTGAAAGAGGAGTTTTTGAGTAAACTACGACTCTATTTCTCCCTGAATCTCTACGAGGTGAAGATTTGGACTGCCTTATTGTCTCGTGGTGTTTCCACAGCAGGGGAGCTCAGCGACATCGCAAATGTACCTCGTTCAAGAAGCTACGATGTGCTTGAGAGCCTAGAGAAAAAGGGTTTTGTGGTGATGAAGTTCGGAAAGCCGATCAAGTATCTCGCAGTGCCTCCATCCGAGGTGGTAGAGCGCGTTAAGAAAAATATGAAACTTGATGCTGAAAAGAAAATCAAAAGGCTTGACACACTAAAAGACACAGAAGTCTTAGGCGAGCTTAAGCAGCTCCACTCACAGGGCATAGAACTTGTTGAGCCATCTGATTTGTCTGGCTCTTTGAGGGGCCGTCACAACCTTTATAACCATCTCGAGCTGACAATAAACGGCGCTGAGAAGAGTGTAACCATAATGACAACAACACAGGGACTGCTCAGAAAGATCGAGGGTTTTAAGCCTGTGTTTGAACGTGTTAAGAAAAGAGGTGTAAAGGTAAGAATCGCTGCTCCTCTAACAAAAGAGTGTGCAAATGCTGTCAAGGACATCTCAGATGTAGCTGAGGTGAGGCACACAAACTCTAAAGCAAGGTTTGTGGTTATTGACGGCAAAGAACTCACATTCATGGTGCTTGAGGACAAGGAAGTGCACCCAACTTATGATGTTGGTATATGGGTGAACACACCTTTCTTTGCATCTGCGCTTGAAGACCTTTTCGAGCTTGCTTGGAAAGAGATGAAGCCTGCAAAGGCCATGCTCAAGACAAAGTAGATTTTTCCATTTCTTTTTCTAAATTTTTTTATATCTTTGCAGATTACCATTAGATATGAAACTTGCAACTCTTGAGGATTTTCAGCAACTTGAACAACAAAACCCTGATTTGTTTCATCATGGGATGGGTTTGGTCGCAGAAGACTATTCATCTTGGACATTCTATAATCTGTTTGGAGTTCGTGTGTCAACTCTGCAAATGCACTTGCCATCATCACCTGAAGAGCTCCTTGACCAAGTGGATCCTTTATACAGGAAAATGCCTGACTTGGTAGAAAAAGCCTTCGCAGAGCTTGGAAAGATGGTTGAAGAGATGCTTGAGCTTGAGTGGTGGATGGCTCAGCAATTGGATGAGCTCTCTCTAGTCTCAATCATCAACCTTGAAAGGCGCAGGCTACTAAAGGAAGTAATGGCAATTCCTTATGTGCAGCAAAACTACTCCCAGTTTCGCCCTCTTTTGCAGGAGAATCTTGTGCAGATTATCCTTGGGAAGCGAGAGCTACCTCCACGCGGCCCACCAACCAGAAAAATAAGGAGTTACTCAAAAGAGCAGTTGGAAGCTTTTGCACAGCAGGGTTACAGAATTTTTGTTGATCAAGGAAAAGAGTGTGCAGCAGGCTTTCTACTTGAGAACGGATTGCCAAAGAGGGTAAGGCTTAACCTGCTGCAACGCTTTGGAGAGAGATACGACAGCTTTACAGGACGAGACTGCTGTGTATTTTCATCAAGAAACGCACTCCATTTTGAGACTCTGTTGCAGAAAGCTGGCGTTTTCTATACTCGGGAGGACCTCTACAGAAGATGGTATCCCCTTTTTCCAGGTGAGCATAGAATGGACTGGCATTTTCACACCCAGCACCACGGTTATGCTGTTGAGTTTCATGACTATGACAATCCATACACAAATGATAAAAGCTGGGAGCATAAAATAGCCTTGGCGAAGAGGGTTGTTGAAGCAGCGGGTGATGAGTTTGTTGTTCTCACTCTCTCAAACATTTTCGATTTTGCCAGGAAGATGCAGCGTGAAGCAATAGTCCCGTATGAAGCTTATGATTTTCAGTTTCATTCTCAACCCCCTATGTCAGACTTACCAAAAACCGACAAACCACCTAAATATTTACCCAAGTTCCAGAGACAACAAGGTTTCTTGGCAGTGCAGTTAGATAATATATATCAGCGCGCTGCAGTAAGGAATTCTATCAACTCACAGCCTAGTTGATTTCCTAAAACAAAATATATAAATAACCGCCAACATCGCTTTGTACTATGGAAGTTGAGAAGCTCGCTGAGACATTGCACCCATTGGAACGAGCAGTGCTGCCGCATTTGAGCAAATATTCTAACCTAGATGAGATTGCTGAGGCATCAAAGCTTAAGCAAGTTGAGGCAATGCGCGCATTGCAGTGGCTTGAGAACAAGGGGGCACTGAAGATTATCTCAGAAGAGCAGAAACTCATAATACTTGGTAAAAATGGCAGGCTCTACCATAAAAACGGGTTGCCTGAGCGAAGATTTATTGAGGCAATCAAAGACAAACCTCTCAGTTATGATGAACTGAGAAAAAAGGCAGCACTTGACATGGATGAGCTCCATGTTTGTATTGGTCTTCTGAAGAGAAAGGTGGCAGTTGAGGTTAAGGATGGCAAAGTCTCTATCACACCTCAGGGCAAGAGTATGCTCACCAAGAAAACACTTGAAGAGCAGTTATTAGAGAAAAGTTTCCCAGTTGCTTTTGAAAAATTGAAACCCGAAGAAAAGTTTGCATTTGAGGCGTTGCTTAAAAGAAAGGATATTGTGGACTTGAGTACCCAAAAAACAAAATATGTCAAGCTCACATCACTTGGAGAAAAGTTGGCAAATACGAAAATCAGAGGAGAGCTAATTGAGACTCTTACACCAAAGATGCTCAAGACTTCATCCTGGCAGGGCAACCGTTTCAGGAGATACGACATCAGCATAAATGTGCCTGCTGTCTTTCCGGGTAGAAGGCATTTTGTCAACCAGGCTATTGACTATGTGCGCCAGATCTGGTTGGAACTTGGTTTCAAGGAGATGCAGGGCAGCCTTGTGCAGACTAGCTTCTGGAATTTTGATGCACTGTTCACAGCACAGGATCACCCTGTGCGCGAGATGCAGGACACCTATTATATTAAAAACCCAAAATCCGGTAAGTTGCCTTCAAAACAGCTTGTTGAGCAAGTCAAGAAAACACATGAAGATGGCTGGACAACAGGCAGCAAGGGATGGCAGTATAAATGGGATGCAGAAGGGGCAAAGCGCAATGTGCTTCGCACACATACAACATGCCTAAGTGCAAGGACAATCGCTCAACTTAAGCAAGGTGATCTGCCGGCAAAGTTTTTCGCTGTTGGCAAGAATTTCAGGAATGAAACATTGGACTGGAGTCATCTCTTTGAGCTCATACAGGTTGAGGGTATAGTGGTTGACCCTGATGCCAATTTCACACACTTGGTAGGCTATTTGAAAAATTTCTTCCATAAGATGGGTTTCTCAAGGGTTCGCGTCAGGCCAGGTTATTTCCCCTATACTGAGCCAAGCGCTGAGGTTGATGTTTATCATCCCATTCATAAGAGGTGGATGGAGCTTGGAGGCTCAGGGATGTTCAGGCCTGAGATGACAAAACCTCTATTCGGCAAAGAGGTGCCTGTGCTCGCATGGGGGCTTGGTCTTGATAGAACCATTTTACAGTATTATGCCCTCACTGATATAAGAGAACTTTACAAGAATGATTTGAGAGAGATGAAAAAGATGAGGTTGTGGTTGAAATAGCACAATGCCTACAATACACCTAAGCAGGAAACATTTGGAAAAAACTCTCGGGAAGAAGATGCCTCTTGAGAAGCTGAAAGACAGGATAAGCTATCTTGGAACAGATCTAGAGGGTATTGAGGGCGACGAAATAACAGTTGAGGTTTTTCCAAACAGGCCTGATATGCTCTCTGCCCAGGGGTTTGCTCGCGCACTCTCAAGCTTCCTCGGCATCAATGTTGGGCTGCGCAAATATCCTGTGAAAAAATCCAACCATAAAGTGATAATTGAAAACTCAGTTAAAAAGTATAGACCATACACTGCCTGTGCTATTGTGAAAAAGCTCAGCTTTGACGATCAGAAAATAAAAGATGTCATCGAGTTCCAGGAGAAGCTCCATGTGACTTATGGTCGCAATAGGAGAAAGGTAGCTATTGGCATATATCCTTTCGAGAAGATTAAAACACCCATAAGATTTGTTGCCAGAAAACCAGATGAAATCTCATTTGTGCCGCTTGAAAGCAGCAGAAAAATGACTGGCTCGCAGATCCTCACCAACGATCCAACAGGCCGTGACTATGCGCATTTGCTTGATGGGCTTGACAAGTATCCCTTATTTATTGATGCTAATGAGCAGGTTCTCAGTATGCCTCCGATCATCAACTCTGAAACAGTTGGTAAGATCACTGAACAGACGAAGGAGGTATTCATTGAGTGCAGTGGTTTTGACTACCGCGTGCTTTCAAAGTGTCTCAACATGATAGTCACTACTCTGGCAGATATGGGTGGTGAGATTTATTCGATGGAACTTGACTATGGCAACAAGCTACTGGTAAGCCCGATTTTAGATGCTGAGAGTATGAAGATTGATATCAGCTATCTCAACAGGTGGCTAGGTGTTGAGTTTAAAAAAACAGATGTGACTAAGCTGTTAAAGATGATGGGTTATGATCACAGTGAAGAGAATGTGCTTGCACCTGCCTACCGCGCAGATGTGATGCATCAGGTTGACCTTTTTGAGGATATCGCAATTGCATACGGGTTTGAGAATTTCAAGGAGAGTATCCCAAATGTGGCAACTGTGGGTGAAGAAGCTGAAATTGAGAAGTTCCGCCGCAAGATTGCATACCTGCTTACCGGTTTTGGGATGTTTGAGACGAGCACATTCCACCTGATCAACAGCAATGATTTGGATAATAATATGAGGATAAAAGCGAGCGCAATTGAGCTTGAGAAGCCGTCAAGCTCTGACTTCAATGTGCTGCGCAGCTGGCTATTGCCCTGCCTGATGCAGGTTTTGCGTGTCAACAAGCACAATGAATACCCTCAGAAGCTTTTTGAGATTGCCACTGTCTTCAACCCGGACCCTAAAACAGAGACAGGCATAAGGGAAGACACACAACTTGTAATATTGTCTGCACATACCTCTGCTAATTACACCGAGGTGAGACAATACCTTGATTTCCTCATGAGTGTGCTTGGAATAAAGCATTCAATCAAGGAAACAGAACACAACTCATTTATTGAAGGCAGGCTTGGTGCAATTGTTGTGAACAACAAGACAATCGGCTTTATTGGCGAGATCCATCCTGAGGTTCTGCAGAACTTTGGGTTAGAGGTTGCTGTCTCAGCTCTTGAGCTTGATTTTAACGAGCTTTTAAAAGCTGCAAAAAAAGACTAGCCAGGTTTGTCTAATTGTTCTATAATTGAAATCAAAGCAGTCTGCTACTTCTTCACCCTGTATGCATTAAAAAGAAACAAAGATGAAACAACACTTGCTCCCAGGTTAACCCCAATTCTCAAAACAAGTAGCAACATCTGCAGCATGAATGCAAAACCTGCAAATATGAACCCAGCTCCCAGACTGCCAATCACCTCAAACAATTGAACTGGTAGAGAAAGGATTAGCATTGCCATCCCCACAGCAAAGTTGAAGAGCAGCAGTGCAAGAAAGCTCAGAAGCACATGGCTAACATTTCTTTTTGTATAGCCAAAACACTCTCTAACTGCCGCCATTGAACTGCCTTTACCGAAGGCGATCACAGGCTCTGCAAAAAACATCGCCAGACTTAATAGTAGAGAGAACGCAATAAAACACAGAAGCAGCACCACGCCCACAACAATACCCAGCACCGCATTTATCCTGTAACAAATAAAAGCAATCCCCGCACATGTAGCTAGTGGTGCAAGGAACAGCAGCAGCCTTATCATTAGATAACCAAAATATTTACTGAAATATGCTCTGCAATTGCTGCCAATATTGTCAAGGTTAGGTTTTCCTTTTGTGACAACCTCCTTGTACATTCCTATTGATATTGCTGTAACAGCCGCCCTCACAATCAACACCAAGAGGATATCAATCAGCACAAAGATAACAACAAATGTCATCGCCTGCATACTGGTGAGCACTGAAAGAGGATTTGTGAGAATCTGTTCCCCAAGACTTAAAATCAACATAACAATCTCGACAAAAATCACAAGCAGCACTCCAAGACCCATTGCAGTCGCGATTCCGAATGGTATTAGCAGCACAAGATTCTCTTTAAACTGAAGCACACTCCTCTTTACCAGCTCAAAATATTTATCCATAATGGGCTTTGAGAAATAGTCTGTATTTAATTGTTTGCTTTGGGTTGAGTGTCTTTGGGTTTTTTCTGTGCAGGCTTGCCCTTCTTAACCACTTTTTCCAACTTGGGTTTCACTCGCCTCTGCTTTGCAGGCTTGGCTGCTTTCTGACCCACAGATGTTTTTCTTTCTTCAATCTTGATATTCAGGCCTTTGAACTGCTCAACTACGTCCTTATGGGTTGCACCTTTCTTGATATTGATTACCTGTTTTGTGGGCTCAAGATGTGTCCGGTTACAGCGTTTCCTTCTTGTCTGGCCGTCAATCAGCACGAAACTGCTATCTAGCACGTCCACAACAACACACAGCTTACCAGCGTCACGGCCAGCTATCTTCAAACAAACCCTACCAACATCAATCATCTTCACGACCTTGCTCTTGCAATCATCTTCTTCCGCGTGCACTTGGTGCACAGCACTCCGCCATATGGCCTTGAAGGCCTGCGTTCAGTCTTTGAGAGTTTTGAGAGTCCTGCTCTACGAACCCTTGGAATACCTGCCAGCAAAGCCCCGCATTCCGCACACTTAGGCTTTGCAGGCTTTCTTCTGCTGTAATGCATCACTCGCTTGCCGCCAGGTGTCTTTTTAACAACTCTGCGCAAGCTCCTTGATCTTCGTGAACCTTGAGGCATATATAATCACCCATAATAACTTGGACAAGGGTAACTTGGGGGTATTTAAATAGCTTTTTGTTTGCTGGGATTTGGATTTTTTAGCTGTAAGATAAAGCAGCAAACATTGATTCATCCCATATGAATACATAAAATATCAGCTTTGTATCCAATAAACTCTTTCATGCTGCAACTCAATAAACGAAACCTTTTTAAAACCAGAGCCAAATACGAAAAGCTGAAAAAAAGCTTACAAAGGGTAAAAAAGGGTTAAGATGGCTAGTTGGTTCCAGAAGTTTATAAATAGGTTTTTTAGGAATCTCTTCAAGAAAAAGGGTCATGTAAAGCTTGGGCTTTACGGGCCTCCTAATGGGGGCAAAACAACCCTTGCCAACCGAATCTGCAAGGACTGGCTTGGTGAGGAGATGGGTTCTGTATCTAATATTGCTCACGAAACACGCGAGATCCAGATAAAAGAAGAGGTACACATCGAATCAGATGGCAAGGAGCTCACTTTCAACATAGTTGACACTCCAGGTATTGCCACAAAGATTGACTATGAAGATTTCATCAAAGTTGGTTTAAAAGAAAAAGAGGCGAAAAAGCGCGCCAAAGAAGCCACAAAGGGTGTTATTGATGCAATAAAATGGCTTGATGAGATGGATGCTGTGATTGTTGTGCTTGATGCAACAAAGAATCCCTACACCCAGGTGAATATCACCATGATAGGCAACTTGGAGGCTCGCAATCTCCCTGTTCTGCTTGTGGCAACCAAGATTGACCTGAAAAAGGCGAGCGTAAAGAAGATAGAAGCAGCCTTCCCTCAGTATGAGGTTGTGGCAATAAGCGCCAAACTTGGCACTAATATGGAAGGCTTTTACAAATCGTTGTTCAAACTGGCTGGCTGAAAATGTTAACATTACAATTTGTACCATATGCTGAAATCGAGCAACTCAGCTCGAAGAAGAGAATCAGGAAGCTGCTTGACATAGCCAAGAAAAACAGGATTGTTATTCTTGAGGGTAGGCTTCGCAAGAGTGAGGAAGCAGAATTAATCCAAATTACCATGGAGCAGATAAACTCAAAGTTCAAGGGAATTGAGCTAGCGGTTGTATATCCAGAGAGCACTGAGTCCGGTTTTGTCTCAAAGGTAAAAACCAATATGGCGAATATCCTACTTGGCAACAGGCAGGGCTTGACAGTTATTGGACCTGCAACCCTTGTTACAGAGATTGTGAAAGATCCTGAAAAGATCCAGCTTTTCACAAAAGAGTCACGCAAGTCTAATGGCTCAAAGCGAGGTAGGCGTAGTTCTAAGAAGTGAAAATGCCACACCACTGCGTCCGATGCAACAAGATTTATGATGATGCGGACAAGGCAATACTCGAGGGATGCCGTTCATGTGGCGGGACTTTCTTCTTCTACATAAAGAAAGAACGACTTGCTGAGCTTAAAGAGAC
>JAHWHA010000007.1 GCA_019323665.1 Candidatus Woesearchaeota archaeon
AGAGTCTTATCTAAAGGAGCTTTACCTAAACCAAAATAAGGGCGTACAGTATATGCTTGCTGGTGAAGTATAGGATCCTGCTCAGCAGGGTTAAGAATCTCAACAGATTCCTCAACTTGGGTTAACATATTAGCTCTGATATCAAATGTTCTAGACATATTGTGTGGAAAGCTAATACATATATAAAGCTTTCGCTGTATTCTCACTCTGTAGTAGTATAGCCCCCCATTATAATAACATAATATATCCCAATACCTAATCCAATTATCACGGCAACAAGGAGTATTCCAGTAATTATGCTTGGCTGTTCGCTTCCATCTACTCCATGTATAATTAATTTCTGATGACTCTCTACAACAGGTAATTTGTTATTATACGGCAAAACCTTGAACACAACCTCTTTTTCAGCAACAATATTATTGCCAGTTTCAATCTGGACAAATGTATCATAAGCACCAAGCTCAAAATTATTCTCATGTATAACTGTAAGCGTTTTCCTGGAATTAGGCAAAACCTCCTCAAACTCAATATCAAACCTGTCAACTGTTCTATTATTTCTGTTAACTGCACACCTGATTACTGGTTTGATTCTCACATTGCCATAGTTGGTTATATCAACTCTAATAACAAGAGGATTTGTCTGCTCAATATCCTCAATAACAATATCATTCACTTGGGCATGGATTGTCTGCTTTCCGCTAACACTTATCTTTGTTTTGATTGCTAAGCCAATATCCAATGCAACCCCTGGCTGTGTGTTTCCATTCTGCAGAATAACTTCTATAAGTGTATTGTACTCTGCATTTGGTGCAAGCGCATCAGGCTTGACATATAACTTAATCAGCTTTGTCTCTCCTGGTTTAAGTCTGCCAGATGAAGGCTCAAATCTAAACCAAGCAGGATAATCCTGGTTGAGCACTTTGTAGCTCAACTCCTCATGTGTGGGATTGACAATTAAAAAACTTGACTCTGCCTGCTCGCCTCGATAAATTTCAATATCAAGTTTTGAAGGACTCACACCCAAACCCTGGGCATTCACTGTAAAAGCATATACCAAAATAAATAAAGAAAATAAGAGCTGTTTCATCTTAACCAGCCACTCCTGCAAGATACAGGCTGCCTGAATAGCTTCCAGAAGCAACGCTTGCCGGGATCAACAGCTTCAATGTGAGCTCTCTTAACATGTTCTCGCCTGGCTCCAGATTAACCTCTTCAACCATAGCACTATAACCAAGCACTCCTGCAAGGCTGCTCGTGAAGTCATTATCCAGGAAAGTGTATTCTACACTGCTAACATCAATAGTGTCAAGCTGTGAGCTCAGATCTGTTCCACTAAGCTGGAAATCGAGCATCACATTGCCAAGGTTGCGAACAGTTGGTCTGTCAAGAGTTGACATGTTCAGGTCACCAAGCACTTCATCTGAGCTGCCTGCCTGGCCGCTGAAGATAACTTGAGAGGCGTCAACATCAAATGCTGCAAGGCTAAGATATTCAAAGCTATCATTGAGCTCATGCGCTCCGCCATCTGTGTCAACCGCTCTAACAACCACTTCATAGAGCTGCGCAGCCTCAAAGAACATAAAGCTTATTTCACCTTTGTAATCAGCTGTAGCTGCATCTAATGCTGACACAAACTCCATAGGATAGCTTACACCATTTACAAAAGCTGAGACAGACTCAACATTGTCATCCTCATCTGTTACCTGCGCTTCTATTGTCACCAATTTTTCAGCACCTGCCTGCGGCATCACCTGCACTCCCAGATCAGTTGAGTCATCTGGAGTTATAGTAATTGAGTCAACATTTGGAGGCATACCAAATACCTCTGCCTGCAATACTATCTCATTAGCGCTTTGCTGAAAGCTTGATGAGCTTTGAGGATTGGGTGCTTGCTCTTCAAAATCCAAAATGTTGTTGTCAGTATCCACATAAGCTCCATCAACCTGGATTCTTGTTAGACTATTGCCCTCTGCAACATCAGCGCAAGGTTGGGTTTCATAGAGAGCAGCCTCTGGGCTACCCCAACCAACAACATCTACTACTCCACCATTATTGTCAACCAGCTGCACGCCAGAATCTGTGTTGCCCAGTGTTATCTCCTCAAGAGCATAGTCTGGTTGGGGCCAGTTTGCCGGCCAATTGCCATTATCATCCTCATCTGCAATAAGGAATGATTTGTTAACTCCAATTGTTGTACCCTCTGGCAAGCTCATCTGCACACTTGTTGTGTTGAGATACCAACCGCCAATATCAACAGCCTCACTGCCTTGGTTGTACAGTTCAACATACTCTGTGTCTGACTCAGAGGTTGTAGGGTTGTACATAACCTCAGTTATCATCACCTGAGCAGACACAACTGGCAGCACTGCCAGCAGCACAATTAAAAACACCTGCTTTTTCATTTTTTCACCTCGTTTGTATGTGGCAGTCCCACCTTAGGGAGAAGCAGGCGGACGTGCCACATCAGAATTTGGTGATTGGGGAAAAATGGTTGTTAAAGTGCTTTGCCAGGTATTTTCCAGAGGATTTGCAGCTCTGCTGAAAACTATTTATGGTCCACAGAAATCTTTTCAGAAAATCATTGCTGCTACTATTAAAATTATGAGGGATATCTCATAACAATGACTTCTCCCACTTTGCTTTCGGCCCTTCAACAACAGCAAAGATAGGATTGGCAATCGGTTTAGTGACTGTCTTTACATTATCAAGTATATTCTTGTCCCTTTGTGCAAGTTTCTGTTTTAGATACTCAAACTCAAAATCAAGCTGGCCTTTAGTGATTTGGATTTTTGGTGTCTCTTGTTGCCCAAGTATTTTTTCTCCTGAGAACTTATAACCTCTTTCCAAAGATTCATCCAACACAGCATGTAAATAACCTCCAATCGTATCCATTGGTTGAGCAGCTTGCTTGAAACGCTCTAGCTGGGGATGATTTTTGTAGCCAGTAGTCTTACCTTCAAGCACACGCTGCGCTAACAGCGCCTCTCTCCAAAGCGCCACTAACCCCTTTGCATCAAGATATTTTGGATGGATGCTCCATAATCTCATCTTGGTCACCAGAATGCTTAATACCCTGAAAAGCCTTCAGTCATAATATTATTTTTCGCAATATTGAGCTGCTCAAGCGATGCTTTCACTGCCTCCATCATTATAGGAGTTCCAACAACCATGAACAGCTTATTTTTGTGGTCAGATATGTGCTGCCTGATAAAATCTGAATCAACAAAGCCTTTCACACCCAGCCATGCCTCATCCTTGGTCATTGTGGCAATTAATTCAAATTTTGGATTTTGTGCTGACAACAGCTGCAGCTCATCAAGATAGGCAGCTGACTCTTTGTTCCTGTTTGAATATATCAGTGTGATTGTGTGCTTTGTTTTCTCATGCAACACATGCTTGATCATGCTCATGAATGGAGTTATTCCAATACCCCCAGCAATCATAACAATGGGCACAGCATTGTCAGTTGGCAGCATGAAACTCCCCATTATTGCTGCAATCTCAACTCTGTCGCCGATTCCCATCTCTTGTAGGGTTCTCTTAAAACCGCTGCCAGTGAGCCGTGTGGTTATTGTTATACCCTCTTCATAGGGAGGATTAACAATTGAGAAAAACCTGCTGTTGCCTCTCTCATCATGATGCTTTAGTTTTGGAATTGCCAAATTTATGAACTGGCCTGGCTTGAATTCTGGTCTGTTTTCAACGTGAAATTCAACTCTCAGGGTGTCAACCGCAACCTCCCGCTTTGCCTTGATGGTGGCTTGCATATTCAGAATCCCAAGGTTTACCCCTATATAATATTTTTCACAAGCGATGCAGGAACTTGGGCACACCAAATCAGCAGAGTAGAAAAAATGGTAATAAGGATGCTAACCAAGTGCCTTTTCAATTGCTGTTTGGTTAAACCCAACAATCACATTCCCATTGATCACAAGCACTGGAACTCCCAATTGTCCCGATTTCTCAACCATCTCGTGTCTTGCATCATGGTCAGTAGCAACATTCTTGTCCTCAAATTTTACATTCTTCTCCTTCAGATATTGTTTAGCCCTCACACACCACGGGCAAG
>JAHWHA010000063.1 GCA_019323665.1 Candidatus Woesearchaeota archaeon
AGAACCAAAACAACAGGGAGATGAACGCATGCCTATAGCGGGTGTGTATGAAGAACAATTGAAGTATATGCCATATGCTAAGTCAATTGCTGAGGTTGTTGAACTTGTTGTTGAGCGTGCTCCAGCAAATGGTATGTTAGTTGATTTAATGTCTGGAACAGGGCATTTACTTGGAGAGATAGGAAAACGAAGACAAGATTTAGGGTTAGTTGGGGTGGATATTGATCAAAGATATGTTGATTTTGCACGGGAGCACCATCCAGGCATTACGTTCGAGCAAGGGGATGTTTTGACTTGGCAACCGAAATTTCCAGTGGATGTTTTCACATGCACTGGTTCGTTACATCATGTTCCTTATGATGAGCAAGAAGATGCTGTGCGAAATATGGCTACTATGATTCGCCCAGAGGGTTTTGGTATTATTTCAGATTGTTATGTAGACGATTACGCTGATGATATGGGGAGGAAACTTGCGGCGAATAGATTGGGTTATGAATATTTGCAGGAAACAATAAGAAATGGTGCGCCGGATGAAGTTGTTGCAGAATTGGCAGATATTCTCAAGAATGATGTTACGGGTGTCGAGTTTAAGACTTCATTTGCTCGAAGATTTCCTGTTTTTAAGAAGTTCTTTAGACAAGTTGAGACATTCAAGATGTGGCCTGATTATAGTGTTGGATTTGGGGATTATGTTACAGTATTGGGGGTAGGAAATGAGCACTAAAAAATATACTGCTGAGGATTTGGCAAAGGCTGCTGAGTATGCAGGCAGAGTTATGGCTGAAAAGCAGTGTCTAGATAATACCTTAATCAAAATTCGTGCTGGGACAAGGTGGATGGGGGATGTTGGTGAGATGATTGGTTACAGAGCTTTTTTACGTAGTGCTTTAACTCAATATGAAGGGATGGTTCCTGCAGAGGCGAGAGAAGTATTAGAAAGAAAGGGTGTGATTAATTCTGTGGAGATTAGAGAGATGACTGATGATGGTTCGTTAGCTGGGCAGTTGCCTAAGAATCCGCCTAAGTGTTTCTACTTAAGTGAGGCGGAGGGAGCGGAGAATGAATAACCAAAAGAAGTTTACAATTATGAAGAAGATTGCGAAGCATGGGAATCAGGCGATAATTGTGATTCCGCAGATGCTGAAAGAGCAGCTTTCGCCGGGGACGATTGTTCAGTTGGATATTTGGAAGCTTTCTGAGGAGGAGGAGTAAAGTTCAATACAGAGATTAGAAAACAATGGCAACAACTGCTCCTATAACACAGACAAAGGATGTTCCTACGAGGGTTGAATTTGTAAAGTACCATGATAGGGAAAGAAGATTATTGGGAGAGCTTAAGTTTGATGTTGCCAATAGAACATTTCATGGGGGAATTAGGTTTGCCGTTGATTTGGACACCTAAACAATATATAAAAATGTTACCTAAAATAGTAGTAAATTTTGGTGAAAAGATTTAAAATGGTCGAATTTGAGATTTGAAGATGGCAATAACACTTAATGTTGAGCCGAGAAGAGTAATGACTTGGGCCGAGTTTAGGAGAGAGAAACCTCCTTATTCTATTGCTCTTGATGGATTTGTTCAGGACAAGACTAAAAGGGATGAGGACGGGCCCTATGCTAATTTTGATCACCATCATAGATCGGATAGAATAGCAACACGTTCGACTGCAGAGCAGGTACATATAGAAACCAATTTGGATTTGTTTGATACTTTCAGGCACAATGGTATTCCTACGGTGAATATTTTTGTTAATGATCCTGACGAGGATACTTCTTTAGCTGTGTGGCTGTTGCAAAATCACGAGAGAGTTATTAGTCATGCAGAGCCAGCGATTAATAGGCTAGTTTATTGCGAAGATAGATTAGATTGTACTGCTGGAGGTTATCCACTAGGAGACACTGAGATGAGACGAAGGATGGCTTGGATATTTGAGCCTTACAATCTAGCGCGATTTGATGGGAGCCTTGCGACTATGGATGCCGGAGGGATGGCTGCTGTTATTGAATCTATCGGAAGGAGGATAACAGAATATAGTCTAGGCAGGGGGGATGAGAGGCCCTTAGAAGGCAACTATGAAAGAATCGGCGGAGGGGATGGCTGGACAATGACCCGAGAAACTGGACCTGCCTCTAGACTTGCTATGTATAATGATGGAATTAAAGCGTACATTGCTTTGGTTGCTGAAAAAGAAGATGGCTCTTTTGTTTACACCATTGGAAGAAAGTCCTCATGGGTAAGAAGTCTTAGAAATGACTGGCTTTACAGAGGGCTAAACAGGCTTGAGGCAAACATTGTTACTAAGGAAAATATGTGGGGTGGGAGTGATACAATTGGTGGAAGCCCTAAGAAAACCGGAAGCAAAGTTCCTCCTGAAAGGCTTATTCCTGCTGTAATTGAGATTATGGGTAAAAAATTGGTTGCTTAGGACTTATTTGCGAACCAAAGATAGCGTTGAAAAAGAACAATGATTATAAACTCTGCGCCCTTGTGTACTGGATGTTAAAAACGAGGTTGATAGCCCTTGCTTTTTTTGCAATAACTATATTTTCACTTAGCCTTGTTGCTGCTGATGGGCCAAAAATTGCGAAGATAGGCCCTGTTAGTCTAACACCTTTTTCTGCAGAGGATATTGGGATATTCAAACTTTATGATTTTGTTTGTGAAAATGATATTGAAGCATATCAGTGCAGACTCGGACCACATCCTGCAGATTTTCCTGACTATTTTGATGAGGAAATTTGCAATAGAGAGTTTTTGGATATTACGCAAGATGAGAGGCTAGATTGGCCAGATGAGCAGGCAGTTGGGGGACTCAGCTGGACAAATTATGCGACCCACCACTTTTTTGTATTGGAAGATGTTGATGGAAACAAATTAAAAAGATTTGCTGTGGGCTATGTAACTTACAACAAATATCATGACGGAGAGGAGCACCATTACTTATATGTGAAAAATTTTGCAACCAATGAATGGGAGCTGCTTGACGACACGTATGTTTTGAGATATGAACAGGGGCTTCTCGGACACATCAGCGATTTCGGAGATAAAAGCAATTATGTTAATTCTGAAAGTGAAATGTGGTTCATGGGCACGGAAGGAGCACATTCTGGCAG
>JAHWHA010000064.1 GCA_019323665.1 Candidatus Woesearchaeota archaeon
TCGCACATCTGCTCATCAGAGATATTTAGTAGATTCAGCGCTGTCTGCCTGAAGAAAACTGCCCTTATTGTGTCCAAGCCGTCATCAAGGAAAAGGTTGAGCACATAGCCGAGCTTTGGCTGCTGTTCGCCATGGGTTTCGCATGCAAATTTATCTTCACGCTGATTCATGCGCTTGCCGCAGCTTGGGCATATTTCATAAAATCTTGGCTCAAACATCTGGATTACTGTGCCATAAACTTCAACATCATTCATGCCTTCCTTGAGCTCATTGATACGCTTGCGCTGTGCGACTGGAATTGCAACTTCAGCAACAGTCTCACCGCGCGGATTTAAAGCGAGGCTGCCCCTTGTGCCGAGATGAAGCTCTTTGGTGTTGTCTCGCTCCTTAACATAACCTCCAATCACCTTCACAACCATACCCTGCTTGGCATTCTTGGCCTGGTCAGCATGATCTCCCCAGAGAACAAGTTTGATGGAGGAGGTTTCATCACCAATAACCATATTGGCAACCTGGCCTTCACGCCCATCAACACTGAAGCGCCGCGCAGGATAGATGCGGATTATCTTACCAACAGTTTCCACATCACGCATCCCAGAAAGGATATTCTTTATCTGCAGCCTACCGGAAATCTTTTCAATAAGCTTTATGCCAAGCTGATTTGCTACAATGTGCGCTGCGCCCTCCTTGCTTATCAGCCCTTCGAGCTGCTTGAGCTTTTTGGTGATCTTGGCCTCAATCTCTGCTTTGTCAAGATCTGATTTTTCTACTATGCGTTCAATGATTTCATCATACCCAAGCTTAATCATTAATTCCCCTCTGCTCATTTGAAAATCAAGAGGGTTTTATAAGTTTTTATATTTTGCAGAATAAACACAGCAAGTTTTTCAGTTAGGACTACTCAATGTATAGCGCGAATTTGTATACCAACTTCTCTTTTGTGAGTTCACCTGTGTCTTTATCAATTTGGGTTATCTCATAACTGCTTGGCACGCTAAATGCAAAATATTCTGCCTCAAAGTCATCAACACTCCAGCCATCAGGCAGGTATTTGTAAACACAATCAATTATTTGAGGTTCTGTACCGTGCAGCGCAACCATATCCTGCTTGCACTGTTTCACATTTTTAACTAGAAGCTTGGCAGTTTCACCCAATGCAGTGAGCTCGTCAAGGTGATAATCAACCTTTGTTTTGAAACTGGGTATTATTGCATAGACTGCCAGCGCATCTTCTGGGAGTTTTGGTGGTGATGCTACTCGTGGTTTGTTCTCTTCAGATTGCAGCTCAGAAGTGGTTGTTGTGCGGGTTGAGGGTTGATATGGAGGAATCTCAATCTCTTTACCCAATATCCCAAGGAAATCATATGTTGCTTCCATTGTCCTTATGGCATGAGACACCATCTGCTTTGCTCCCTCAGCACTGATACTGCTTGTGATACCATCAAAAACGCCCTTTTCAATTATATTGCCAACCTTGTCAAACTCAAGTGAATCAAGCACGTCATTGAAAGAGACTTGGTTGATATCAGAATAGCCTTTAAGTTCCATGATATTTCCTATTATTGTGCCTTTCAATGATGTGCAGGCAGAATTGCCGCAGAACACCCTACCAGGCCCTCCATTGTAGGCCATTGCTGCAAAGTACCATATGTGGGGATGGTTTGCACGCATTCCGTTGTTAACAAGGATTTTGGCCATATAGCCCATGTATCTGATACCAGGAGAAACCTGGTTGTCAACATCGCCTGCAGAGAATTCTGCCCAGTCGCAGTTAGGATCTTCAATGCATTTCTCTTTGTTCACCTGCATCAAACCACAATAGCCAAGGGAATTGCAGAGATCACCAGCTGCAGGGTATGTTTTGCCCCAGCTCTCAGTATGGATAACGCCTATTACCACCTCAAGAGGCACTTCAACATCATTGCTGGTAAAACCTGCGATATGTTTTCGTCTGTTTTCAATTATTGAGATGTAGCCAAGGTCACTATCTCCAAGGTTTGAAAGAGTGGTGTCAAGGCTCCAAGATGCTTGCAGCCAGTGGGCTTTCGGATGGTTTATTGGAGAAAAATCATAGATTGTATCAGTTCCTGATTCAATCACAAATCCTGTGATTGTATTTGAGTTTTGTGGGCTGAGATTTTCCTCGTAGTTTGTGATGGCAAACAGCGCCAGCAGGAATATTCCAATCATCCCTCCAAGTAAGATTAGGTTTCTCATTCTAATTCATCGCCGCCTCCCGGTCGTGCAATGCTGGGTTTAAGTAGTGACTTGTTCACCTTGTTCAATCCTATAATCTTCATCTTGCTCCTCTTTGAGTTTTACAATATTGATAGCTGTTTTTGGCGTGCCAATAATCACAAGGCCGTTGTCCTGAGTAATCTCAAGGTTATACCTAATCTGGGCTGATGATAAATCACCAAATTCTGTTGGATACGCATCTATGAATGCATTAAATTTTTGAGTGAAAAGCTCTGCAAAGCGCTCTGTGAAAGTTGTGTCAGTGGGATAGCACTCTTGTGTTTCTGAGTTCAACAGTGCATAACCCTCATAAGAGCCGCATGAGCCTGAGATTGATGTTCCAAGCTCAGCAAAATCTTGGGCAGTAGCTTGGGCAGAATACTTTGCTGATTGCTCAACATAAAATTGGATATTTTCACCCTGCTGGTACATATAGAAAAGCTCGAATTGCTTTGAGCCGATCTCTTTTGAGGGCAGACGTCTGGCGCTCCAACCCTGGTGAAATCTTGTGAGGGCAACAAATACCATGATAACTACCATCCACATGAACAAAACCCATGCCTTTTTTGTTTTTGTTAGTCTCATTTTCTTAGTTTGAGCTGTATGCCTGGCAATCCCCTTTTCTATACATCAATCAATAACCAGACCTCAATTGATTTTTCATCTGGATGGTTGAAAATCGGAATTCGTATTGTTGAACTTAGAGGGTTTTTCAGAGAGGCTGCCATGCATGCGTTGGTTTCTACCAATTGGTTAACTAAACCTTTAGCACCTATTGCCACTCGTATGCACCTTCCTTGATCTGAGTATCTTTCAGAGATCTTCTCCAGAATCTCAAGAGATTTTTGACTGAAAACCCCATATTCTTCTTCCACATAAGATTTTGAAAGTAGCTCTGCCATTGTCATGGTTTCTCCACCCACATCAACTTCTGTTCGCATGAGGTTTAAAAGTAACATCTGAGATTCAAGGTTCTCTTCATTGCTCTCAACAATACTGATTTCTATCTTGTTGCTTTCGCACCCTTTCATACTAATACTAAACACAATAAAAAAACCAATGAATATTATTGGCAATAGGGATAGAGCTATGAAATCAGATATTGGATCCGTAATTCCACCGCGTTTATTAAGTCTCATTTTAGTTTGGGATTAGCACCTCAATATCCAATACAGCATTCCTCAGCTTTTGGCTGTCTTGCACAAGCACATATCTTGACTCTTTATGGTAGTATGTGCCTCCTGCACCCTCAAAGCCTGCTCTGGGTAACAGCAGGATGTAACCATCAGGGTTGTAAAGAATTGATTCATTTTTCCCAGTGTCTAGGAAACGCAAGGTGAGATTTGCAGCAGCAAATTTATTTTTTTCTCCGAAGTAGATGCATTCATCAAGCACTTTCGAGTTAAAGTTGTGCAAATCAATAATCCCTGAATAGCTGCGGTCAGTTGAATCATCACGATATGAGATGCAATCAGGTGAGAAAACAAATCTGTTTGCGAGCACTGAGGCTTCAACACCCTGGATGTCGAAATTCACTATCATGAAGTGCCTTATGAACATGGTAATAGCGAGTGTGATAAAGGTGAGTGAAAGAAGACGCACTATCATCTGGCCGATATCCATTGATGCCTCGACACCCCCCTTTTTACCCATCATGTTTCAACACCTCTGGCAGTGAGCACATCTGCTTTACAGAATTCAATTGTCTCAACTTTCTCGATGTTGGGTATATCAAGCTCCTTGCCAAGCACATCTGCATACCAGTAAATCTTTGCCACCTCATCCATGTCAGAGCTCTTATCCTTAATCTGTGCACGGTGACTGCTGAATCTTATTGAAAACCCTGAAATATTTTCTGGATAATTATAAACAATTGGAGAGGGGCTTGCATACAAGGTGTTGATGACCATTGCAGTATCTCTGGCAAGATAGTTCTTCTCAAAAATAGTGTTGTTGTTTATATCTCTGATAAAA
>JAHWHA010000065.1 GCA_019323665.1 Candidatus Woesearchaeota archaeon
GATCATATTCTTCAGGTACTGTTATAGGATCATCATTGTCAAAAGTTGAACAAGGAATTTGAAGAAGATGTGTATTGAAGTCATTGTCAACTGTAGCTGCAAATATGTCACTGTTTCGCACCAAAACCTGAACAGATGAATAGAAATCTGGCACTGGATACGGAACCTCAACTTTTTTAACTTTTCCGTGTTCTACTTCTGCTAGGTATATTTCCTGACCACTCGAAGTGAGATTTGATATGGCAATATAAGCTTTTCCAGCCGCAGCTGATACTTCTGCAACCAGGCTTGTAAGCCCTCCTGGAAACTCGGGTTCAGTTGCTGTTGTTTTGTCATGTGTATAAGCGCTTTCCACTTTTAGTATGTTGTCTAGTCCATCAACTCTGAATGAGAATGGTGTTCCCCTCATTTCAGTATTATAATCAAATACAGCAGATCCTCTGAATAAATCATTACCTACATGGTTTGATGCTTGAAGCACACCTTGGTGTTCAGCTCTTTCTCCCAGGATATTTGAATTGTTCTGAGCAGGACTAAGATATTTGGGATCCTCCGGACATTCTAACCTACCATCATTGTTTACTACATAAATAAAACCAACTTGATTTGAGAAGCTGGCCCCTGGTTCACCAGCTCCAAAAATTATTATCCATTTATCCTCATTAATGCGAGCTACAGAGTGCCCAAAAACCTGTTTGCCATTAACTAGATGTCTACTAAATGTGTAACTCCCTTTTTTATCTTTATGGGGAATGTTTAAATTAAAGATAGCGCCGTCCCAATTTCCGTGAACATAACACAAATCTGGAAATTCCAGAATAGGCGAGTTAAGAAAAACCCCATTTTCTGCCAGTGTTTCTCTGCTCACATGAACTAATTTTGCTTCAAGAGTATCTGAAGGTCGTGCTATTGGCAAAAAGCCATCAGGCAAGCCCAAAGATACCCCCGCAAGAGATGCAATTCTAAGAAAGTCTCTTCTAGTCATCTTATTTAGATTTATCATATCAAAGTAGTAAAGGAGCGTATTATTGTATAAATATATTTCCTTTTAATGACCTATGGAATCTGGAAATCAGATGGGAAAAAAGGCATATTTTTTGTTGTGCAAATAACTTTTCATTTATCAGGAATAGATGGGCCCGCCCAGACTCTCGAGATATTTTTCGAACTGGGGATCCTCGCCATTTTGAGCAAGGCTCGTCAAGGCGATATCATTTATGGTAACCGACTATTTACCAAGGGGGGCTAAGCGAGCGTAGAGAGCGCATGCCGCCCAATTTGGTCAAGCTTTTGCGGTTAGCAAAAGGTTATAGCCACTAGACCACGGGCCCTTAAACAGAGGCAACTGTTTTCTGGTTTAAATACTTTTTCCAATTTTCAAAATTGAAAGTAAAATTTATATATTAACACAATATCCCAAACATTTCCTAAAAAATATTGAAGGTGGTTATATATGAGTGATAAACAGCAAGAAAGACGATTATTTAGAATAGATGATCATATGGTAGGAACCCCACTGCTGGTTTTCAATGGCAAAGCTAGATTCCCAGCAGTTGTAATGAATGGTGTTAATTCTGGTACTGCAAGAGTGGTTTTCAGCACTGTAACAGGCATACAAGAGACACACAGGAAAGCTTCATACACACTCCCAGTACAAGCTGAAGTTCTTGAAAACGTAGGCGGTTTAGAGGTTATTGCTACAGGGATGTGTGAGCAGATAAATAGTGGCTGCAGGCAGATGATAAGGGCAATAGAAGAATTGCAGCAGCATGCAGAAGCATATGCCGCTGCTGGTTTTGATCTCAAGGATTACCTGCCGAGATACCAAGTTTTACACAGATAATTTTTTTGTTTAACAAACTTTGATTCTGTACATTTTTTGTGTCAGACAGCATCAGAGCATGAAATTGAGCCTGCTATTTCGAAACAACCAATGTTCTCCAGCTTATCCAGTCCAATGGTACACGGCCGAAGCTTGTGCGTGCGCCTGTGAGCAGTATTTGTGGATTGCCAAGTGTTTTTAGGGGAATCTGTGCTGTGAGTTTTAGTGGACGCTGCCTGATTCTTAAGTCTCCCCTATCAAGCGCCTGGTTCTTGTCAAAAATCCTGAACCTGCGGTAGCTGAATCTAAGATTGATTTTTGGCATATTAGCAAATGGTCTGCCCTGCCTGTATCCAAAGAGATATAGTGACAAGCCAACATTCTTTGAGAATGGTTTTGAGAGTTTGATTGTGGCGGTAAGTGTTTCTGAGTTGAGCTGCATGAATTCCTCCTCAACACCCACAAATCTAGAGCCAAGCTGGGTTGTGAGGTGCTCTGGCAGTTGAGTCACAAATTGAGTTCTGTTTGCAGTGAGTGCATATGCTTTGCTGTCAGGTTTGAGGAGAACAACAGGAGGTCTTCCAAAGAGCTCATTCTTCCTAACAAATGAGCGCAGGTATCTGTGGCTTGGCCTGTACTGGGATCTGTGATGTTTTATTGCCAGGAGTTTTGTGGCTGTATACCTTTGCGTCAGTCTTGATTCTTCCCACGGTATAAGATATCTGTAGATTTTTGGTGGGCGCAGAAGCGAAGCTGGCTTATAGCCTCGAGGTGTTGGCCATCTCTTGAAGTGGGTCAGGTAGGGATGCAGACTTGGTGTTAGTCTTGTGTTGAGATCCCAGGTTGCCACAAGTGTAAACAGATACAACGCAATGTGATCAGAGTTGTGATCTGCTGGATGCGAGAGGAATATTTTTGTGGGTTTGAACCTGGCAATAACATACTTTAGGTCTCTAAGTATTTCTTCGGCCTTGTGTGGTGCCCCTGGTCTTAGGCTTTCTTGATAAGGC
>JAHWHA010000066.1 GCA_019323665.1 Candidatus Woesearchaeota archaeon
CCTTTTTATCAATCATGCAATGGTTGTAGCCAAGCAATATTTATAAAGCTTGTTGATTTCTGTCTATATATGGAGGCAGCCCTGATTACAAACGCAGGAATAGAGGATATTGCAGCAAAAGAGGTAGAAGAGTTTATTGGAGTAAAGGCAAGGCAGGAGAAGTGTGCCGCAATATTCAAACCAAACTCATTATTAGACTTATGCAGATTGTGCTACTGTGCGCAGTCGGCATCAAGAATTCTATACTTACTGGCAAAAGTGAATGTGACTGCTGAACTGGAGAATACATTAACCGCAATTAATGTAAAATTATCCAAGCTCACTTTTGACAAGTGGCTGGATGAGAAAACAACTTTCAAAGTAGAATGCGAGAGGCATGGCAGCCACAATTTCACAAGCAGTATATTGGCGGCAGGCGTTGGCGAGCTTATAATAAAAAGTGTTGAATCCACTAGAGGATTCAAGCCTCAAACCAAGATGAAAAACCCAGACGTACTGGTTTACGTATTCATTGCTGATAATACATGTTATATAGGAATAGATTTTTCAGGATTTGACTTGTCAACACGCGATTATAGGATTATTGGCTATACACCCTCACTTAGGGCAACAAACGCATACGCACTGCTCAGAGCTGCCGATTTTAAAAAATCTGATACTCTTGTAGATCCTTTCACCCACTCAGGGCTTCTTGTGATTGAGGCAGCACTTTATTCACTGGCAAAACCAGTAAACTATTACAGAAAGCAGGACTTCGCATTCCACAAACTTAGACCGCTGCAAAAACAAGAGCTTGATAAGATGTTCAGTCAAATTGATCAAAAAGTGAATAAACAAGCCAGAGCAACAATACATACTTTGAGTGACCAGTTCAGGTTTGTTAAAGCAGCCAAGACCAACAGCAAGGTTGCGGGTGTCAACAAACTCATCAGCTTTTCCAGAGTTGATGTGGAATGGCTTGACACAAAATTTGACAAGGCATCTGTCAGCCTAATTGCCGCAAATGCACCTCGAGTTTCAAAAACAAACCATAATGAATTGAGGAAGCTATTCAGCGAGCTCTTCTACCAGGCAGAGTTCATCCTCAAACCAAAAGGCAAAGTAGCGCTTATTACTAACGATTTGCAGCTCATCGAGGAGGCTGGCGCAAAATACAGCTTTGTCAAGAAAGGAGAAAGAGATGTATGGCAGGGTAAGGAGCTGCTTAAAATTGCGGTGATGGAAAAACCAGTAAAAGCGATTACGCCAGCCAAATCATGATATTCTTTTCTTTGCAAGCAAAGCCATGTTAAAAAGTACAGAAGTAATGGCAATAAATATAATTGCAGATCTTGCAGCCTTTGCGGAACTTGACTTATACACGGTCACTGAATTATTGAGCATTAAATCACCAGTTATCAGATTGAAAGGCCGCTCCTTGTTTTTATCATCCATAACAACAACCGCTTCTTCAATATCCACAAGCCTCTCTCCAAGGTACAGCTTTACATAAATGGGGTTTTTTCCGTCAGCAAGTTGCACAGGCATGATTGCCTGCACTGATTGGTTTTCAGCAACAGTATAGCTTTGCTCACTGAAACTGTAAGGCGACTCACTAACAACAGTTAGATTGGTGTATTGAAATGTGGGATTGTTTAAAATAACATGGAGATTGGCCAGTTTGCCGTTATCTTTTGTTTGGATGACCTGCATATCCTTAATATATGGGGTAAACTGAATATTTGTATTTTCAACAACTATTGACTGTTTTAACTCTTTTTCTGTTTTCAAAGCATCTAGCTTAATTTTTGTCTTAAAGGAATATTCACCTGGCTCAGCATCTACAGTATTCTCAAGCTCCGCAACAACTGTATTTTGTGCCGTTATTTCAATTGTCTTGATATTGGCTATTCTGTCACCTGAATAACTCTTGCTGCCTCTGTAGACATAGCTCCAGAGCTGAGCAGAGTGTGTGAAATTGTCATTATTGACAAAAATAACCCTTACCCTAAAAGGCTCTCCCGGAATTACTGAGGGAGGCAAATAGTCAAGTGCATACTCTAGCCCTTTTTTTGTTGCACACGGACAGCAAACCCCATCCTCTGCTTTACCCTGGTTGTCCAAGTAGACAACCACCTGCTCAGCCTGCTCCTGTCCAGAGTTTTCACAATCAGGCGTTAAGAGATGTGCCCGAATAATGAAAACCTTTTCACCAGTGCCTGCCTTTGGTGTGAATGATTTGAGGTTGAGGCTAGTGGTATTGCGCATATTTTTTACTATTGTACCGTGTAAATCCTCAACCCAGTATTCAACCAAGAAATTCTGCACTTTTTGAGTGAGATGAGGCTTGAATTTTATTGGTTCCTCAAGGTACATGGTTTTTTCAGTCCGAATCTCAATACTGGCATTACATAATTGTAAAGCTTCAGTTTGCTCTGAAAATAATAGTACAACGCATAACAATACAACTACAGCATTAATTATGCAATAATATCTCATATCCAATCCAAGGAAATTGAGGTTCAAATAGTTTCTATCTTCATAGATGAAATATTTCTGGCTGCACCGGAAATCCAAAAATACCAAAGCCTTTTTATATCTGTTTACACTTGGGCAAATAAAATGACAATGGAAATATTCACAATTGGCGGCTACAATGAAGTTGGCAAGAACATGACATGTATCAAGGTTGACAGCGAAGCAGTTATTCTTGACATGGGACTGCACATGGAGAATTATATCAACTGCAAAGGAGATGAGGATATCCAAAAAATAACAACAGCTGAGCTGCTGCATGCAGATGCAATACCCGACGATTCATGTCTCAAAAAATGGAAAGAGTTTGTCAGGCTAATTGTGCCAACGCATGCCCATCTTGACCATGTTGGTGCTATCCCCTTTATGTCCAACAGATATGATGCACCCATTATGTGCACTCCTTTTACAGCGGAAGTGATTAAGACAATAGTTAAGGATGAAGGTTTTAAATTAAAGAATCCAATAAAAGTGCTCAATCCTAACTCCGTTTACAGGCTCTCAAAAGACACCCAGCTTGAATTCATCAACGTTACTCATTCAACTCCGCAGACAGTGATGGCTGCCTTGCACACAAAAGAGGGCACAGTGCTCTATGCAAATGATTTCAAGTTTGACAACTATCCAACACTAGGTAAAAAACCAAATTACAAAAGACTTAAGGAATTGGGCAAAGAAGGTGTAAAACTGCTGATTGTTGATGGCACAAGGGCAACACGCGAGGGCAAAACACCATCTGAGAGCGTGGCAAAGCAGATGCTCAGAGACGTGCTTATTGCAACGGAATCAAAGGGGAAAGCGGTGATTGTCACAACATTCTCATCCCATCTTGCTAGAGTCAAATCAATAATTGCGCTTGGCAAGAAGATGAACAGGAAGGTTGTGCTCCTCGGCAGAAGTCTAGCAAAATACTCACAAGCAGGTGAGGCGCTTGGTATTGTGAATTTCTCAAGCGATGCTGAGATAGTGAAATATGGCAATCAGGTAAAAAAGCGGCTGAAACAGCTTAGCAAGGAGCGCAGGGACAAATATCTGCTCATAGTAACCGGCCATCAGGGCGAGCCAGAGGCAGTGCTCTCACGCATTGCGCGCGGTGAGTTCCAGTATGAGCTTGGCCAGGATGACCATGTGGTTTTCTCATGCAGTGTCATCCCAAACCCAACAAACCAGGCAAACAGAGAGATGCTTGAAAACCAACTCAAAAAGTATGGTGTACGCATCTTTAAGGACATTCATGCCTCTGGCCATGCGGCAAAAGAGGATTTGAGAGATCTTATAAACATGGTGCAGCCAGAGCATATTATTCCGGCTCATGGTGATTTCAGGATGCTCTCAGCGCTTACAGACCTTGCACTGGAGATGGGCTACAAACTTGGTCAAAATGTCCATATAATGCAGGACGGCCAGATGATGAGCCTTCAATAGGAGTAACCACAAAAAATATATATTGGCGAAATATTCTATATAATGATTGAGAGGGGGTATATATGAAACTCACACTAGCTGAACCTAAATACTTGAAAGACAGCATTTCCATAATATCTGATCTTGTGAATGAGGCCAGATTCAAGATTACGCAGGATGCCATTGAGCGTGTGGCAATGGACCCTGCAAATGTGGCAATGGTGATGTTCAAGCTGCTGAGCAGCGCGTTTGTTGAATATGAGGTTTCTGAGACAGTTGAGATAGCAATAAACCTTGGCAATCTCAAGCAGGTGTTGCGCAGATGCAAGCCAGCTGATATGCTGAGCCTTGAGATGATTGACAACAAGCTTAAAGTCACTTTTAAAAGCAACACCACACGCTCATTCTCCCTGCCGATAATTGAGATTGAGGAGGA
>JAHWHA010000067.1 GCA_019323665.1 Candidatus Woesearchaeota archaeon
GATTCAACACTCCCCTTATTTTCTTGACGTTCTCAATCAGCGCATGCTTTCTTGCCAGATAATCAATTATATGCTTAAGCTCCTCATCAATCTCTTTGAGTTCATCGCTCTTCTCAAGCATTGACTTATAAACCTCATTCTCCTCAAGATTTGACACTGCTGCAACAATCACACTTTCAACCTCTATTATCTGTTCTCCCTTCTCTCTCTTTAGCTGCAACTCTCTCATCTTGTTGTAAATCTTGGTAATCTGAGGCAGTTCCCTCAATAGTTCATGCTTTGCCTTATACATCTCATAAATCTTGCGCACATACCTGTTTTCAATCTTTTGCACAAGTTTTCCCTGGATATCAATGACCTCCTTAAGCTGCTTGAGATGCATACGCATCATATTCCTTAGCCTTTCCCGGTTTTTCTCCTCTTCATACCTTGTGGTATATTGATACACCACTACCCCAAGCACAACTAGCATAGTTAGAATTATTACGGTGAGAGTAAGTGCACCAACAATATAAGGCCAGCACCACCATAACAGGTAGCAGTAGATTGCCAATAATAAGAGCAACGCAACAACAACTATCCAGGTCAAATATACCTTCTCTCTAATCTTGACGAATTCTTGAGACTCACCACTTTTTTGTTGCAAATAATAAGTTAAAGAGTTCACTGCTATCATCCCAACTGTAACTCCTAGTATAATCAGCAGGAAAATCCACCATGGAAATTTAGATGCATCTCTGCAATCACTTGGACAAAGGCAATTTTCACCATCTTCGCACACCTGATCACCGCAAACAGGCCTAGGCTTTTCTTCAAAAGGCCTTGCATATGCTTCACCCTCCTCAAAAATAACACAATCTGGACATGGCCCTCCACAATCAACACCCTCCTCACAACCACCATCATGACAATTTTTTATCCCGTCAAAACAACTCCCCAACTCACAACCCATAACAACAGCTGGCTTATCCTTAATTGTCCCACAATAATTATTATCATAACAATTCCTCAATTGTGTGAGATTCACGTAGCATTCACTCCACTCAGAGCAAACCCACTCTTCGACACACTCCTCTTTCTCTCCTGCCTCTCTCAAGTATCTATCTATTCCCCCTCTGCTGTAGCCACCCTCTTCCTCCTCAGCACCTCCACCTTCAGTTGCACCAGCACCCAGAGCACTACTGCAAGCACCACAATCCTCAGGACAGGAGCTACAGCTTTCATAGATACTACACAAATTATCTCCACAAGAGCCATTGATGACTGTGAAATACATAATCATCGAATCATTCAAGAAACCGTCTGATGCAGTAATCTCTGTTGAATGTCCTCCTGTGTTGTTTAACAAAGGTGTGAAATTAATAACTCCACTAAGCAAACCAATCTCAAAAATAGCAGTGTTGTCATAAAAATACACAACATCATTGTCAGGATCAGTGGCAATTATTTGTATTTCAAAATTCACTCCAGCTGTGAGAAGCTGTGAGCCAATAGGGGTTAGCACAGGCGCATAATTTGTGCGAAGGTTTACCTCCTTGAATTCACCTGAGTCCCATGAGTAATCTCCAAAACACATTGCATTTGTTGTATTAATTTTGAAGGTAATATTCTCGCTCTGTAAAGCACCCTCATCTTCTGAAGTAGCATCATCATCTCCATTGCAGCTAAGCAAGCCATAATAGCCTTCATTTACGATTGTGAAATTTCCACACACTACTCCTTGCCCATCATATGCCCAAATAACTATCCCTGGAACAGCCTGAGAACCAGGCATTGAGACATTGCCATAAAATTCAACAGCAGGTTGAGGTATTGCTGATCCAAGATTCATACAAATACTCAAAGTCAAGAACATCGCTACAGTCAGCAATACTCTTTGTCGACTATTCAACTTCAAACCTCTTTTGCCTAGCTCTCAATCTGCGGAATCTGACTAGCATTGCCCTTCCAACAACCATAAACAAAATTATACTGACAAGCAGCAACAGCACAAGCACCTCTAAATTTACGTATTCACTCAAATTGATAACTCCCGGTGACTCAAAGAATGGTTGTGAATCACCATAATCACCAACCACCAAATTTACCTCGCGTATTGCACCTGAATGCCACCTGACAGAAGTGTGTGTGTGAAGCTTGATATCGTTAACAAAGAAACTTAGCCCCTCCCCAGGCAGCGCACCCTCATCAGCTTCACTTGATAAATCATCTCCATTGCATGATATCAGGTTGTATTTTCCTTCAGGACCAACAAACCCCATCCCACAGATTGTATCATTGCTATCTTTAATTGTTACAAGTGTATTTACTGGTGCTGGTTTTCCATCTATCACAACCATTCCATAATACTCTGCTGCAACTGGAGGAATCCCTTGTACAATGCCTGTATCCACTGCAATTAAGATTAACCAGATCAAAACAAATTTACTGTGAGCTTTACCAAGCACCATTATCCCTCCAGTATCCACAAAGCACTCCCGTTTAGACTTACCCAATACCCATAATTGGGGTATAAGTTATCAAGATCACCAGTGGCAGAGCTATAATACACTTTCCAATGATCGGCAACATCGCTCGCATTATACATATGTACAGACTCCACTTGGTCAATAAAACTAGCCATTGTTGAGTTTATTGGTTCTGACTCATTATTTGTAAAACCAACAAGATTCCAACCTTCATATAATGGTATCAAACTCGGCAGCGTTAAAGTTCCATTGATTACAATATTATCTTGATTATTCATATTAATCCAGTATCCCCTTTCCACAGATATATTCCCAAGATCACTTACTACCCACCATGGCAGGCCAACCTTATAGGCCTTCCACTTATCAAGAGATTCAGAGGCAATATATGTATGGACAGAAATATAACTGCCATCCACAGATTTCATCACATTGCTGAGACTCATATTCTCATTGTTACAGTACAAAGAGAATAGATTCCATCCATTTTCAAGTCTAATATCACATTCTTGAAAATA
>JAHWHA010000068.1 GCA_019323665.1 Candidatus Woesearchaeota archaeon
AAGTAGAAAGATTAAAATAGAGTAGCTCTCGAAAAAACTCTGTAGAATAGCTATGCAAGGAGCGAGGTAAGGCATTGGCTGAACACAAAAAAGAACAGAAACACAAACAACCCCAGAGCACGTCAGAATCGAAAACTGGAACTGAAAAAGCCAGCAGCTCTTTTCAGAAACAGATTGCTGATAAGCAGCAGAAGATAGAAGAGCTCACAAAACTGGCAAAGCAGGTTCAAGCTGACTTTGAGAATTTCAAAAAGAGGACCGAGCGGGACCAGCAGAGCTATATTGAGTTAGGGAAGGTGCTTGTGCTCAAGAGGATGCTTCCAGTGCTTGACAGCTTCGAGAAGGCGATGGAACAGGATAAAGCAATATTTGGGCCTTTATACAATCAGCTGATATCAGCTCTTGAGTCATTGGGTCTTAAAAAGATGGAATGTATTGGCATGAAATTTGATCCTCACAAACACAATTGTATAGCTGAGAGCTGCGGGCACGAGAAAAAGGGAGACATTGTGGAAGAGGTTACGAAAGGCTATATGCTAAATGATTTGATTATCAGGCATGCCAATGTGAGGGTGAGTAAAGGCCCTTCAGAAGAGAGCAAGCCAAAAGAGGCGGTATGATAATAACTGCAAATACATCAAAAGAAGAGATATTAAAACTTGGAGCAAGATGCGAGCGCGATAACCATTGCTGCCACTATTCAACAGGCTTCCTTGCGGAAGATGACCTCGGCAACATCGCACATCATCTTGGCATCACGGAACAGAAGCTGAGAGAGCAATATCTCAGAGAAGAAAGGATTTTCAATAAAACTGCGTTGAGGCCGAAGATAGTTGCAGAAGGAAAACCATATGGGAGGTGTGTTTTCCTTGATGAGCAGAGAGGCTGCACTATCCATGAGGTAAAGCCTATGCAGTGCAAAGTGAGCACATGTTCACACCTGGGGCCTGATATTTTGCAATGGTTTTACTTGACTTACTTTGTTGACGCAAGTGAACCGGAGTCATTGCGGCAATTTGCCCAGTTTATCAAATTCCACCAGCCAATACCAGGAGCCTCAATGGCAGAGCTGGTGCCTGACAAAGAAGAATTAAGAAAGATACTTGCTTATGAAAGATTCAAGGTGAAAGGAGATGAGTAATGATAACACAGGCAACAATTTAGGAAAGCAGAAGCTTATGCTAAAAGCATCAGCCATACTCAAATACTTCCTTAACACAGATGAGAAGATTGATACACTGATTATGTGCAAGCCTTCAAACATAGAACTGATGTGCTATGACCAGAGCCTTTACGAGGCACTTGGCTCATTGAAAGAGTATGATGAGTTCAATTTCAGGAGACTGGTGAAATTCCTTGAATCAGTTGATATTGTTTCGTTCGCAAAAAACACAAACCGAAGCAAGCCAGTGCTATCAGAGAAAAGGGTTGAGCAGCTTCGCAAAGAGGCGCTCACCAAATAAAACCTTAAAATGATTTTTAGGGGGTAAGAATGGAATATTACGTGCTAATCAAAGGAGTGCATGAGATAAAACCAGTGAATAAGGAAGACATTGCATCGATGCGTGTGGCACCAATATGCTGCAATGTAGTCCTGCTCAAGGGTGAACAGAATATTATTGTTGACACAGGTTACCACAGCTTTGGAAAAGAGCTTGTCAAAAAGCTGGAAGAACACGGCTTGAAACCAGCTGACATTCATACTGTGATAAACACCCACCTTCACTTTGACCACATAGGCAACAATCACCTATTTGGGAACTCAAAGTGGGTGATAAATAGAGGGATATGGTATCCTGACAGCAGAGTGGATGTCTATGAGAACATTGAAGATATTAAAATCCCAGAAGTTGAGCTTATAGATACACCAGGGCATCTTGAAGGCCATACATCTGTTGTTTTTTCATGCGACGGAAAAACAATAGTTGTTGCAGGAGACGCAGTTAATGATTACAATATCATCAACCCTGATTTGGATATAGAAAGTTATCAAAAGCGACCTGGGGTTAAAGAGAGTATGAAAAAGATTTTCTTAATCGCAGATGTGATCATCCCGGGCCACGGAGATATCATTGAGGAAGACCGGCTAAGGGAATTGAAAAAAATAGTAGATTCATGGTAACAAGCACACATTTGCTCGATAATAATTGACTATTGGAGGTGTCAAAATGTCAAAGATAATTGGTATCGATTTAGGAACAAGCAACAGTGCAGCTGCTTACTTGGAGGCAGGCAAGCCGAAAATTATACCAAGTGAAGAAGGAGTTACACTATATGGAAAAGCTTTCCCCAGCTGGGTTGCATTTACTGAGGAAGGCCAACTCCTGGTTGGAGAGCCAGCAAAGAGACAGGCAGTCACAAACCCTGAGCGCACAATAACAGCAGCAAAGCGGAAAATGGGCACAAACCACAAGTACAAGATAAATGGCAAAACCTATACGCCGCAGCAGATTTCAGCCTTTATTCTGCAGAAAATCAAGAAAGACGCTGAGAAATTTCTTGGCGAGAAAGTGGAGAAAGCTGTGATCACTGTGCCTGCTTATTTTGACGATAACCAGAGACAGGCAACAAAGGATGCAGGTGCAATCGCAGGCCTTGAAGTTGTACGAATAATCAATGAACCAACAGCAGCCTCACTTGCATACGGTCTTGACAAGGCCAACAAAGAGCACACAATACTTGTGTTTGATTTGGGCGGCGGAACACTTGATGTAACAATAATGGAATTTGGCGAAGGTGTTTTTGAAGTTAAGTCGACCTCAGGCGACACACAGCTTGGCGGTACAGATATGGATAAGTTACTGCAGGAGTTCATTGTCGCTGAATTCAAGAAGAAAGAGGGTGTGGACTTGAGCAATGATGCCAAGGCAATGCAGCGTGTAAGGGATGCTGCGGAGATGGCAAAGATTGAGCTCTCAAATGTGATGGAAACAGAAGTGAATCTGCCTTATATAACAGCAGACAAATCCGGCCCAAAGCACCTGGTGATGAAAATCAAGAGGGCAAAATTGGAAGAGCTGATATCACCTATAATCGAGCGCTGCCGCAAGCCAATGGAGCAGGCAATAAGAGATGCAAAACTCAAACCGGCGGAAATTGACCGCGTTATAATGGTTGGAGGCCCTACAAGAATGCCTATAGTACAAAAATTTGTTGAGGATTACATTGGCAAAAAGCTTGAAAGAGGCATAGACCCAATGGAATGCGTGGCAATGGGCGCAGCCATCCAAGGCGGAGTGCTTGCAGGTGAAGTCAAAGATGTGCTGCTGCTGGATGTCACACCACTTAGCCTTGGAATTGAAACGCTAGGAGGCGTATTTACAAGACTAATAGAAAGAAACACAACCATACCTGTGCAGAAAAGCCAGGTGTTCAGCACCGCTGCCGACACCCAGCCTGCTGTCTCAATACGCGTTTTCCAAGGTGAAAGGCCGATGGCCAATGATAACAAGCTTCTTGGCCAGTTTGATTTGGTAGGAATACCACCTGCACCTCGAGGTGTCCCACAGATTGAGGTGAGATTTGACATTGATGCGAATGGCATTGTAAATGTCTCAGCAAAAGACCTGGGCACAGGCAAGAAGCAATCCATAAAAATCACAGCAGCGCAGAAGCTCAATGACTCAGAAATTGAAAGGATGAGAAAGGATGCTGAAGAGCATGCAGAGGAAGACAAAAGACGCAAAGATGAGATTGAGACCATAAATCAGGCAGACACCTTGGTGTATTCAACAGAGAAGATGCTTGACGAGTTCAAAGGCAAAGTTGCAGAAGACAAGATCAAAGATGTGAAGAAAATCTCTGATGAACTTAAGGAATTGCTCAAACCAGAAAAGAAAGACGTTGATGCAATTAAGGCAAAGATGGAAGAGATGAACAAGCTAGTGCAGGCAATGAGCACAGAGCTGTATCAAAAAGCAGCGCAGGAGCAGGCGGCACAGCAGCAAACCTCAAAATCTGATCATTCTGCCAAAAAGCCTAAGTCAAAGGTCAAGAAAGACAAGGTTGTTGACGCAGACTATAAGGTAGAGGATGAAGAGTAATTTTTTGCTTTTCTTTACTTTTAATATGAAGGTGAAAGATTGCGCACTTTAAGACTGCCTACAAGGCAAGAGTGTTTTGAACTTCTTCATGAGTACAAAGTACCACAGAATATTTTTGAACACAGCTTGGTAGTCAACAAAGTTGCTGTTTTTCTGGCAAAGAAACTCAAAGAGAAAGGAGAAAATGTCAATGTTGAGCTTGTTGACAGAGCATCATTGCTGCATGACCTTGATAAAAAAGATACCTTAAAGCAGTCAAACCACGGTGAAATCACTGAGAAGATATTGGCTGAAAAAGGTTATCCTGAAGTTGGGGAGGTATGCAAATATCACAGACTACAATACAGCTATCTCATGGACAAGCTAAGCTGGGAGTGCAGGATTGTCAACTATGCAGACAGCAGAGTGATGCATGATAAGATTGTGTCCTGGCAAGAACGACTCCAGGACCTCACAGAGAGATATGAAGTCAAGAAACCTGATAAGAGCATACCAGGTTTTTGGGCAAAACTGGAAAAAGATATATTTGACAAAATTAAATTAAATCCTGATGATCTGCAAAAAAATATTTACAGCATCAAAGCCATAATCTTTGATTTTGGAGATGTGCTCACAATACCTGGCGTTACACTCAAGGCATTCTCAAAGTTCCAGCACCATTTCAGTGAGCCAATAGAGGAAGTACTAAAAAACACCTGGGGAGCTGATAGCTTATTAAGACTGATGCGCGGCCATATTAGTTTTAATGAGTTTGCGGAAAAGCTTGCAGAGACCCACGGCATACAACCAGAGGTCCAGCACCAAATCCAAGCGTATCTAGAGGAACTAACAGAGCTAAACCAGGAGGTTATGGAGATTGTCAAGCAGCTCAAAGGGAGATATATGCTGGCAATACTCTCTGATCATATAGATGGTGTTTTCCAGAAATATGTGGAAAAGTTCTCTCTCAACAACTATTTTGAAACAATAGTATGCTCGGCAAATGAGGGCTACCTCAAAGCAGATGCTGAGCTCTTCAAAATCCTCCTAAAAAAGCTCCATTTGGAACCAGAGCAGTGCATAATGATTGATGACCGTAAAGTAAATATCAAGGTAGCTCAGCAGCTCGGTTTTCATACAATTCACTTTATGGATGCACCAAAACTCAAGAATGAGTTGCGCAATAAAGGAATGCAAATACAATGACCCAACTTCCTTATTGCAATAGAAACAATAATAATAAAAATTCAATCAGGTTAGTCATCTGGGAAAATGGTCAAAGACTATTATAAAATTTTGGGTGTTGAGCGGGGAGCGTCAAAAGACGAGATAAAAAAAGCCTATAAAAAGCTCGCCAAAAAATACCACCCGGATTTAAATAAAGGCGAGGATGCAGCTGAGAAATTCAAGGAGATAAACGAGGCTGCTTCAGTTCTTGCGGATGATAAAAAGAGAGCACACTATGACCAGTTTGGAACCGCAGAATCAAGCTTCGCCCCAGGATTTGATTTCAGCAAATTTGATTTCTCTGACTTTGGCTTTGGAAGATTTGATTTTGACAGCATTTTTGATGATTTATTCGGCGGCGGCTTCTCATTTGGACGAAGGCGAGGACCTGCAAGAGGCACTGATTTAATGTATGATATGGAAATCACGCTCAACGAAGCTGCCAATGGCGCCAAGAAAAAAATCTCTATACCAAGAATAGAGGAATGCACCAGGTGTAATGGTACTGGTGCAGCATCAAAATCAGATATGCAGGTATGCGAGCGCTGCAATGGACGCGGTATGGAGACAAGCACAAGGCGTACTGCCTTTGGCATCTTCCAAACAACAACTGTATGCAGGCAATGTGGAGGCCATGGCAAGATAATCACAAAACCATGTACAGAGTGCAGAGGAGATGGCCGCGTCAGGAAACAGGCAACAATTGAGGTTGATATTCCAGCAGGGATTGAACACGGCGCATCACTGCGATTAGCAGGACAGGGCCAGGCAGGGGAAAAGGGAGCCCCTGCAGGTAATCTCTATCTTGTTGTCAATATCAAGCCCCATTCTGTTTTTGAGAGAGTTAGCGATGACCTCTATATTGAGGTGCCAATAAGCTTCACAACAGCAGTATTCGGCGGAGAAATAGAGGTGCCAACATTACATGGCAAGGCAAAACTCAAGATCCCAAAAGGAACACAATCGCATACAATCTTTAGGATGAAGGGCAAGGGCATTCCACATCTGCAGGTCATGGGCTCAGGCTCACAGATGGTGAAAGTTGTGGTGCAAACACCTGAAAAGCTCACAAGAAAACAGCAGCAACTGCTCAAAGAATATGCAGATGCATCTGGAGAAGAGGCGAGGCCTGATAAGTCATTTCTAAGGAAACTTAAGGATGTATTCGAGTGAATCTTCTATAAATATTTTTGGGGCATTAATATTTGGGTGTATTCTTTAGTGTGTACGATAGATTTATAAACCCAATAAGCATCCCAGCAAAAAGGGAGAAAAAGAACTGGGGCTTAAAAAAAGCGTTTTTCTCTGAGTAATAAGAAAACAACCATTGTATATGGTTAGAAGCAAAAGATGAAGCCCATTTTACCGAGCTTAAAAGAAAAGAAAAGATATTTGGTCTTTGAAGTAATAACAAAGCACAAAATAAAGGATTTTGGACAGATAGCCAAAGCTATGAACCAGCAGGTGCTTGAGTGTTATGGCACAAAAGGCGCCTCTGAGATGGGAGTGATGCCTGTTAAAGAGCGGTGGGATGCCGCAAAACAGCGTGGCATAGTTAAAGTTGGCCACAGAGGAGTTGACAAGTTGAAAGCATCGATGCTGATGATTACACGAGTTGGCAGGCAAAAGGCAACATTTATATCAGTCGGCGTGTCAGGTATCCTGAACAAAGCCCAGCAGAAATTTATTGATATTTGAGGTGGATGAAATGAAAGCAATGCCGCATCAGTTAATGGGATATGACCGGGCAATCACACTCTTCAGCCCGGATGGGAGATTATTACAGGTTGAATACGCAAAAAAGACAGTAAGACAAGGCTCAACAGCAATAGGATTTGTCTGTAAAGATGGCGTTTTACTGGTGACAGACAAGCGAATAGTTGACAAGCTTGTTGTGGTTGATGCAGTTGAGAAAATATTCCAGATAGATGATCACATTATCTCAACAGCTTCAGGAATATTGTCAGACGCACGTGTTCTAATAGAGAGAGCCCAGCTTAAGTCGCAGCAGCACCGTGTAACATATGACACACCTGTTGATACAACAACCATTGTCAAGGATATCGCAAATCTAAAACAACTCTGCACCCAGTCAGGTGGCTTGAGACCTTTTGGAGTCTCGCTTTTAGTTGCAGGAATAGATGAAGATGGACCAAAGCTGTTTGAGACAGACCCAACTGGCATATATTTCCAGTATAGAGCATCTGTTATTGGAGAAGGTGAGACAGAGGTTGAGGAAATGCTCCATAAAGAGTACAAAGACAACCTGACAATAGATGAATGCCTCAAACTCGCAATCAAAGCACTCACCAAATTCCTTGGCAAGGATTTCAATGTTGATAGGATAGATGCAGCCTATGTTAAGACAGCTGACCCGAAAATGGTGAGGCTAGACAATGGTAAGATCAAGAAGGTTGTCAAAGAGGTAAGAGAGGACTAAAATGCCAGGCCAAGCAATCTTTGACAGGTCAGACAAAATCAGCTTCAATCTTGCAAAATTCAAAAAAGCTGGCAAGGAGTTTGAGGTTGTTATTGATGCTGACAAGGCAGTTGAATTTAAAGAGGGAAAGCCTGTAGATATAAAGGATATTCTACAAAGCGAAAACATATACAGTGATGCCAAGAAAGGAATGCTCGCCTCAGAGACTCAACTTAAGCAGATTTTTGAGACAGAAAATTCACTCCAAATAGCCGAGCAAATTATCACTGAAGGAGAAATCCAGCTAACAGCGGAGTATAGGAAAAAGCTGCGCGAGCAAAAGCTCAACAGAATTGTGGAGCTCATAAGGCAGCGTGGCATTGACCCCCGGACAAATCTGCCCCATCCAGCAGCAAGGATAGAATCTGCAATAAAAGAAGCCAAAGTGAAGATTGACGAGCTCAAAACAGCTGAAGAGCAGGTGCAACCGGTTGTTGCTGCTTTGAGGCCAGTGCTCCCGATCAGGATAGAGCTTCAGGAAATAGCACTGAAAATATCTGCAGAGAATGCAGTTAAATCATATTCAGCAGTTAAAAGACATGCCACAATCCTCAAAGAGGAGTGGCTGAAAGACGGCTCCTGGGTGTGTGTTGTTGAGGTGCCAGCAG
>JAHWHA010000008.1 GCA_019323665.1 Candidatus Woesearchaeota archaeon
AACTGCAGGATAGAGCTGCGCAGGTCCACGATGGATAGCATCCTCATGCAACTTTGCGTCATCCAGCCAGACAACCACTCCAATACAAGGCTCATGGGCAATTGGACCTGATCTCATAACATCCTCGAACATATCAAGCACAAGCTCCATAATCTCTCCGATATGTACTATACCACGAGTATTGTCAATTAACACGTTACCTTGATAAATATCCTTGATCTTACGCGCAGTCTTTGTGTCAAAATCGCTATTCTCAACAATAGCTTCCACAATCTCCTTGTTGTACTTTTTCATCCTGCCGCTAGGGATAATATCCTCCTTGAGAGCCTTTCTCAATTTCTCATTGATAGGCTCAACCCTGAAATAAAGCTTGTTATGCTTATTGGGGGATTTGCCCTCAACTGCCTCAGGCGTTGCCTTTGTAACAGTCTCCCTATATACAACAATAGGCTCGCTTGTTTTCACTTCAAAACCCTTCTCAGTCTTGATTCTGTTCTCAATAATCTCAAGATGCAATTCACCCATCCCCGAGATGAGATACTCACCAGATTCTTCATTGATAGTCACCTGGATAGATGGATCTTCTTTACCAACAACCTTGAGGATATCAATAAGCTTTGGCAGCTCAGAGCTCTTCGCAGGCTCAATAGCTTTGGTGATAACTGGCTCAAAAATATGTTTGATGCCTTCAAAAGCCTCCATGTCAGGAGTGCTGGAAACAGTCTCACCAGCAAACACATCCTTCAATCCGATAAGACCAATAATGTTACCAGCAGTAGCCTCATCAGCAAGATCACGCTTTGCACCATTGAAGACACACACCTGCTGCAAACGCACCTCTTTCTTCTTGCCAATCATATGCACAATGTCACCCTGCTTCACAGTCCCAGAAAAAATCCTGCCTGCAGCAACCTCACCCACATGCTTGTCCACAACAATCTTTGTGCACACATACGCAAAAGGTCCGTCAGGGTTGCAGTTAAGCAGCGACTTGCCAAGCTCACTCTCTAAATCGCCTTTCCATATCTTTGGGATACGGTACTTCTGTGCCACAAGCGGGTCAGGGTGATGCTTTATGGACATCTCAAGAATAATCTCATGAATAGGGGCTTTCTTTGCCAGCTCCTTTATCTTGTCCTTGTCATCACTCTGGTAAGCTTCAATAATATCTTTGAAAGTAATACCTTTCTTCTGCATATAGGGTATTGAAAGTGCCCAGTTATGGAAAGCAGAGCCAAAAGCAACACTTCCGTCATTCACATTAACCTGCCACATTTTTTTGTAATCCTTTTCCGCAATAGCAGCAATCAGCTCATTAACAGTCTTAATAATCTTGATGAAACGCTCCTGCATCATATCAGGCGTCAGCTTCAGCTCCTTAATTAGCCTGTCAACCTTGTTGATGAAAAGCACAGGCTTTGCACGCTCACGCAGACACTGCTTAAGCACAGTCTCTGTCTGCGGCATAACACCCTCAACAGCGCACACAAGCACAATCACACCATCAACAGCGCGCATAGCCCTTGTAACATCACCGCTGAAATCAATATGCCCAGGAGTATCAATCAGATTTATTAGATACTCCTTGCCCTCAAGCTGATGCACCATAGACACATTAGCAGCGTCAATCGTGATACCGCGTTGCGCTTCATCCTCATGGAAATCAAGCACCCTCGCCTTTCCTGCCAACTCATGCGACATCATCCCAGAACCTGCCAACAGGTTATCTGAAAATGTTGTTTTGCCGTGGTCAATGTGCGCCACTGTACCAATATTCCGAATCTGCTTAGGCTGTCTCATCAGCCTTGTCACCTTCTCAACCATCTTCTCTGAAGCCATAGTATCACCTTCCCAAAAATATCCTCCTTACTTTAAATCTTCTATTGCTTTGTGGATGTTGCCCATGATTTCCTCACGTGCAACCCTGATAGACTTAGAAGAATCAATCACCCTCAACAGCCCCTTCTTGCTGTAAAACTCGACAAGAGGAGTTATCTCCTTCTCGTAAGTGTCAAATCTTTTCTTGACAACATCCAGCTGTTGATCTTCGCGCTTGTACAGCTCGCCTCCACACAAATCACAAACCCCTTTCTTCTTGGGTTTCACTTCAACCTCATGATAAATCTGTCCGCACTTCCTGCAAGTTAGTCTTCCTGTTATCCTGTAAATCCTCACATCTTCAGGCGCATCAAAGAACAGCACCCTGTCAACCTTGATTCTGCCCTCAATAGCCTTTGCCTGCGAAACATTTCCAGGAAAGTTGTCCATTATTGCGCCATTACGCGCATCTGGCTGGTGTAACCTCTTCTCCCAGATTTTTATCACAAGCTCATCAGGCGCATAAACACCCCTATTATTGTACTCAATCGCCTCTTTACCCAGCTTATCACCAGCGGCTGCCAACTCTCTAATCAACTCCCCTGTTGAAAGGTGCGGAATCCCAAGCTCTTCACAGAGTATCTGTGCATAGGTGCCTTTACCAGCAGCTGGCATTGCAATAAAAACAAGATTCATTTTAACAACCTAATGCATAATCTTCCATTCATGCAGATCATAGTCGTGGAGTTCCTTTTCAGAGAACCAAAGCTTTACCTCATTTGCAGCCTCTTCTTTATTGCCAGAGGCGTGCACAATATTCCTTATAGGTCTCTCCAGCTGATCCGCAAGCTCATAGCTTTCAGTGCTGAAATCACCCCTAATTGTGCCTATCTGAGCCTGTCTAGCCTCTGCGTGACCAACAATCTTCCTGCCAATCTCAATCGCATGATGGCCTTCCAGCACTACTGCAATAATCGGCCCTTCGCACAAGTAATCAACCAGCCAGCCCTGAACACGCTCAGCAATCTCTTTGTTAGATTCCTTGAGCTCGATACCCTTCTCAGCAGCAGCCTTTCTTGTATTCTCACCCAGCTTCTCAATCCACGCAGGAGTTAATTGGTATTGCTTCTTGGCTATCTCCCTTGTTGGATGAACCATCTTGATTCCAGCAATCCGCAGCCCACGCTGCTCAAACCTTTTGATAATCTCACCAGTCAAACCACGCTGGATTCCGTCATGCTTTACCAGGATACAAGTTTTCTCAATCATTTGCTACCACCTTTTGTTTTCCTGAACTCGGCAGTCCACAGCACAACTCTTGGTTTTCTCTTCAGTTTCAGAAGGTTCTTCTCGCATTTAGTCGAACAGAACTGCAGCACCTTGCCCGATTTCCTCACAAAAATTGTGCCAGTTCCTTTCTCAATATTCTTTCCACAAAAGCTGCATCTCATCTCAACCACCACTACCTTCTTGACTGCGAGAGCTTGCCTGCCTCAATCTCAGTCTCACGCAACATCAAAATATCACCGTTCCTCACGGGGCCTTTGACATTCCTTCTCAAAACCTTGTTAGCGTCACGGCCTGTCAGCACACGGCATCTAACCTGGGTAACATCACCCCTTGTCCCTGTCCTGCCGATAATCTCCTCAACACGGGCTGGTGACGCAGGCCCAAAGCTTACCTTGCCTTTCTTTGGTGCAGTGTCATCTTCGCCTGCACGCTGGCGCATCTTTTTGACAGCCATTTTACTCCTTCTTCTCTAGCTCTCCTGTGAGCTCTTTAATAAGTTTCAATGCCTCGCCCTCTTTTACTATCGCGACACTAGCCGTTGGCACACTCAAACCAGCAGCAGCACCAAGCTCTTCTTTGCTGTTTACCTCAATAACAGGCACACCCTTCTCCTTGCCAAGCAAAGGCAGGTGCATCACAACCTCAGGCGGATTTATGTCTTTTGCATACACTACAAGCTTTGCAGTCTGCCTCTCAATAGTCTTGGTCACTTCATTAGTGCCCTTCTTGATTTTTCCAGTTGACCTTGCCAACTCAATAGCCTCAAATGCCTTTTCCATCAGTTCTTTTGAAACCTCAGCCATTTTACTCCTCCAGATTGGTTTAATTGGTTTATGACTCGCTTTATTCTGCAAAAGTAATATGAAGAACATATTACCTCTCTCAGGCTTCCATTGGTATTATTCAACAAAAGCCGTCATTAGTCATTGGTGTATATGGGTAATAGGAAGTGGTTTATAAATGTTGTTTATTTGCAGAAATATCAATAAATATTACTTTGACTATTATTAAGTACTCCTAAACATTTAAAACCACATCAAACAAGTGGCAACATATATGTTTGATATCATCATTGGCAGGCGCGAGCGAGACAAAGAGAAATTTGGCACAGAAGGCACTATTCTTATTGGCAAGCATTATGTCAAAATGGGCCAGACAACTTCTTTAAGCAATCCTGTTCTCATGGATGTGGCATCCAGTCATGTTGTGTTCGTGTGCGGCAAGCGTGGGAGTGGAAAATCCTATTCCATGGGTGTAATCGCAGAAGGTATGGTCGCATTGCCCCCAAAAATTGCCCAGCGCCTTAGTGTTATAATGCTCGATACAATGGGAATATACTGGACCATGAAATACCCAAACCAGCAAGATAAAGAACTGCTCAAAGAATGGGAGATGGAGCCACGGGGATTGAATGTGCAGATATACACACCCCACGGCTATTTTAAGGAGTTCAAAGACAAGGGCATCCCAACAGACTTCCCTTTTGCAGTCAAGCCATCTGAACTCGAGCCAGAAGATTGGTGCGCAACATTCGGTATTGACATAAATGAGGATGTTGGAGTGCTGATAATGAAAACAATAGCCCTGCTCAAAAAATCAAACCCAGAATTTGAAATCCAAGATGTTATCACAAAAATCAAGGCTGACAAAGAGGCAGACAACAGCCTTAAAGATAACGCGATCAACCGCTTCACAACTGCAGAATCATGGGGCCTGTTTGACAAAAAGGGAACTCCTCTTAAGAATTTAATCAATCCTGGACAGATAACAGTTCTTGATGTGAGCTGCTACGCAACAACCTCTGGCAGCAACTTTATACGCGCACTTGTCATTGGACTGGTTGCAGAAAAACTCTTTGTGGAGCGCATGGTTGCCAGAAGACAAGAGGAATACGAAGCTGTGCACAAATCCACATCCCCCTTCAGCGAAGATGCAAGCGAGGAAACCGAGCAGCCCTTGGTTTGGCTGGTGGTTGATGAGGCCCATGAATTTTTGCCCAAAGATGGCAAGACAATTGCATCTGACCCATTAATCACAATACTGAGAGAAGGCAGGCAGCCAGGCATCAGCCTTATACTGGCATCACAGCAGCCAGGCAAGATCCATACAGATGTGATGACACAATCAGACACTGTAATAGCACATAGGGTGACAGCAAAGCTTGATGTTGAAGCTTTGGGAATGTTGATGCAGAGCTATATGCAGCAATCGCTTGATAAGTACCTCAATGAACTGCCGAGCGAAACAGGAGCCGCAATAGTGTTTGATGATACAAATGAACGCCTATATCCAATGCGCATCCGCCCAAGGATTACATGGCATGGTGGTGGTGCGCCAGTTGCCCTAAAAAAGAAAGATTCTATTTTTAAGTCCTAAAACGAATGATTTATATATCAAGATTCAACACAATTAACTAAAATGGCAGCCAAATCACGAAAATCCAAATCCAAATCAAAACATGCAAATGATAAACCCAAAGAGCCCAAACTAAAGGGGCTTGACAAGAAAGCAACAATCCAGGAGAAAGAAAGATTCGAGAAACTGGGGCTGCAGCTACCTCCAGATATGGAACAAAAACTCAAGAGCCTAAAATCAAAATTAGACAAACTCCAGGATAGACTGCTCAAGAAATTTGACAAATACATCATGGGGATTGCGCTAATACCACCCCCAAAACAGGCCACTTATCCAAACCTGCCGCCTACAAGACAGCTGCCCAAAACAATCCAGCCTGGTATCATGCCACAGCCAATCCAGCCACAGGAGCAGCCAAATAAAACACACGTGCTGGTGCTCATTGATGACACAGACAGCAAGTCAATGGCCAAATTCCAGTTGAAATCAAAACTCTCACTAATAATTTCACAG
>JAHWHA010000069.1 GCA_019323665.1 Candidatus Woesearchaeota archaeon
TCATAGGCAATGGTTTCTCAGCACTCGTAGCTTTTTTGCTTAATGCGCTTGTTGCCAGGTATCTTGGTACTGAAATTTTTGGGAGGTACTCTTTTGTGTTCGCTTTTCTAGCGAATTTCATGGTTCTTAGTGTTTTTGGGATAGATACTATTCTGGTGAGGGAGATGTCAAGGGATGCCCTCAAAGCAGAGAAGCTAATCGGGAATGCTGTTGTTCTGAAGTTATTTTTCTCGCTTGCTGCAATGATTATATCAGTGGCAATTGTGTTCTTATTACCTTACGATTCTAGTATACGGCTTGGCGTAATCTTTGGCTCACTCGGGCTGTGTTTTTACAGCCTAGCCATGAGCTTCTCATCAGTTTTCCAAGTGAGACTTGAGATGATCTATGCAGCAATAGCTGGCATCGCCTCAAAGCTTGTATTCGGGCTGCTCACATTTTATGTAATACTCACAAACGGCGGTTTTGTTAAACTGATTGTTGCTTCTAGTATTGGGTTTGCGGCACAGGCACTGCTTATGTACCTATTTTCAAGGCGCAGGGTTAAGGTAAAACCTAGTTTTGACGCAGTGCTTTGCAGAGAACTACTTAGAGAAGCATGGCCAATTGCACTGGTAACACTATTTATCACCTTATACTATAGAATTGATTCTGTACTTCTCTCATTGATCCGCGATACAACCGAAGTTGGCTATTATTCAGCAGCCTAGATGATAACTGAGTCTATCTCAATGGTCTCTGTTGCTTTTATGACTTCAATGTATCCTTTGATGTCGCAGTATTTCCAAGAGTCAAGAGGTCTATTTATTGAGATATTCAAGAAGAGCTGCAAGTATATGTTATTCTTAGCGATCCCCATTGCTGTTGGGGGATTTCTGCTGCGTGAGGGAATCATCTCGGTTATCTATGGCACGGAGTATGTCCAGAGTGTGAATGCACTGGGAATATTGATATGGGGCAGCGGGTTTATTCTTCTGAATACTGTCTTGGCTACTGTGCTTACTGCCATAAACAAGCAAAGAGTCAGCCTGCTCATAACAACAATCTGTCTCAGCTTTAATATTCTACTAAATCTAATGCTGATCCCAAAATTGGGTTTTATTGGAGCTTCAATCACGGCAGTTGCCACTGAGACATTGATTTTTCTGCTTTTAACTATCTATCTGTTCTTTCAGACAAAGGTGCTGCCGTCTGAAGGTGCAGTAAAGATACTCATTGCAAGTGCAGCCATGGGTATGGTGTTGTATGTCACAAATTTCAGTCTATGGATTAGCCTTGTTGTTGGTGTGTTTGTGTACTTGTCTATAGTTTTGGTTCTGAAAACTTTAGATAAAAGTGATATTGATCTCATCAGAAGAGTGTTTGCATCACAGAGGGGCAAAGCAAGATGAGGGTGCTTCTTTCTGCTGAGAATTTTTATCCTCGTGTTGGAGGAGCAGAGGTAATAATTGATGAGCTGATGACAGAACTGCAGGCAAGAGGGGATGATGTTTCTGTAGTTTATGTAGGAGACAGGAAACCTGATTCAACTCTACAACTTTTTCCCCAGTCGCGAGCATCTGTTTTCAAAAACCTGCCTTTATTCAATAGGAGTGTTGTGAGACTATATTATGCTAATTTCATATGGAGAAGGTTGCTAACAAAAAAAATTAAGGAGCTCAAACCGGATCTGATATTCACCCAGCTTGAGCATACTCCTGCAACAGTTGAAGTTGCCAGAAAATTCAATATTCCTTGCATTGTTTACATTCACAACTATGACCAATTATGCCCAATGCTGTTCAAAGAGACTACTCCTGAAGATTGCGATAGGAGATGCTTCAAATGCTCTTCTCTGCCGTATAAGGTGCAGCATCCGGTATCAATGAAATATATCCGCTGGCAGGAGTGGGCCTTGAGGAAGGCAAGCCTTGTAATATCGAATAGCCAGTACATGTCAGGCTTGATAAATAGATTTTATGGCATTAAATCTGAGGTGTTTTATCCTGTGCTGCATCTCAAGGATTTTATTGTTGATAAGTGTGATCCCGAGTATATTACCTTCATCAATCCAATCAAAACAAAGGGGGCTGAGATAGTGCTCAAAATTGTAGAGAAAATGCCTCATCATAAGTTTTTGGTTGTGGGTGGCAAAGACAAATACTTCTCTGCTGAATTCAAAAAAATGCCTAATGTTAAATATTTTCCTTGGGTTGATGATATGAGGGAAGTGTATTCAAAAACTAGAATTTTAATAGTGCCGTCAATCTGGACTGAACCATTTGGTAGAGTTATTCCTGAGGCTCAAATAAATGGGATTCCTTGCATCACCTCCAGTAAAGGA
>JAHWHA010000070.1 GCA_019323665.1 Candidatus Woesearchaeota archaeon
GATCGGGTAGGACCAGGCCACTATGGCCGTTCATCAAATATGGGTAATAAATAAGGGTATTTAAATCTTTACCTTCCTCACATCTTCAATAGTGTGTATATGAATCTCTTTCTCTGAGCTCAAGTAGCCTCTTAAGAGCCCTTTTTCTGCAAGCCTTGGGAAAACATCTTTTTCAAGCACATAGCCAGGATACTCCAATAGCTCTGGCTCTGCCACAAACACAGGCGAGAACACCAAGTAGATATCTGATTTCTTTGGTTTCTGGATAAATTCTATACTCTTACTTCCCTCCATTCGGATGGTGCCTTTTTCAGAGGGTTTGGGCGAAGTTGTGAGCATTAGCGTGGCAAGCGGGCTCTGCTTGATGTGTGCCTCCCAAAGCTTGTCCAGATTAACCTTGGTAAAAATTATATCGCCATAAACTGCCAGGAACCTGGAGTTGACCTTGCCCTTAATCAACCTTAAGGTTGTTGCTGTTCCCCTTGACACTTTCTCTTCAATGTAGCTGACCTTAACACCATAAGTTGTTCCATCGCGGAGTATCTCAAAAGCCTTTGTGAGAATCTTGTCTCTGGCAACAATGAAGATATCACTAAAACCTGATTGGCGAAGCTTTTCAACAGCATGCTCCAACACTGTTTTTCCCCTGATACTAACACTAATCATATACTCTCCGTCAACCTGGAGCCGCTCCTCTGAGCCACCTGCAAGTATGACTGCCCTCTTCTGTTCACCAAGAGCATTGCCTGCGAGGTATTCTAATGCCTGACTCCTGTTGCGGATGTAGATGTTGTCAATAATGCTGTCAACCTGGTTGAGAAGAGCCTCTTCGATTGTGATTGAGATCTTTCTTTTCATTGATAGGACTATTCCGGGCGCACAACTATTTAAATCTATCGGATAAGGTAGGATATGGGTAAGATATTTATACACGCCGCTTAACTGCTAATAAAAAAGAGTTAGAGGTGTAAGGGATGAAAGTAGCTATTATTGGAACTGGTTACGTTGGCCTCGTGACTGGAACATGCTTGGCAGAGATTGGCCATAGGGTTATATGCGTGGATAACAATAAGGATAAAATCAATGTCTTGAATTCTGGTGGAATCCCAATTTATGAGCCTGGGTTGCTTGAGCTAATCAAGAAGAATGTTGCTGCAAAAAGACTGATTTTCTCAACAGAACTTCCAAGCGCAGTAAAGCAGAGTGAGGTAATATTCATTGCCGTGGGAACTCCACCGCGTGATGATGGAAGCGCTGATCTTAGCTATGTTGAGAATGTGGCCAGGCAGGTTGCGCAGGCAATGGAAAGATACACAGTGGTGGTTGAGAAGAGCACTGTGCCTGTTGAAACAGGAGAATGGGTTAAGAGAACAATTGAGCTATATAATAAGAGAGGTATTCCATTTGACGTTGTCTCAAATCCTGAGTTTTTGAGAGAGGGTTCAGCTGTGAAGGATTTTCTGGAGCCTGACCGCATTGTTGTTGGTGTTGGCTCAAAAAAGGCTGAGAAAATTATGAGGGAGCTCTATGAGCCAATCAAATCTGAGCTTGTAGTCACAGACATAAAAAGCGCTGAGCTGATAAAGCACGCCTCTAACTCTTTCCTTGCGACAAAAATCAGTTTCATCAATGCTGTGGCAAATGTGTGTGAGAAGACTGGCGCTGACATTAAAATGGTTGCACACGGCATGGGGCTTGACTCGCGCATTGGGCCCCGTTTTCTGAATGCAGGCATCGGTTACGGAGGAAGCTGTTTCCCAAAGGATGTTGATGCTTTTATCCATATTTCTGATAATGTTGGATATGATTTCAGGCTGCTCAAAGAGGTACAGGCAATCAACAAGCTGCAGCGTGAGAAGTTCTTAAGAAAGGTGCATGATGCAATGTGGATTGTGAAGGACAAGAGAATCGCAATCTGGGGTTTGTCTTTCAAGCCTAATACTGATGATATGCGTGAGGCACCTTCAATTGATGTTATAAATGCGTTGCAGCGTGAAGGCGCAAAAATCACTGCTCATTGCCCTGGCGCATTAGAGACAGCAAAAGAGCATCTTAAGGGAGTTGAGATGCATAAAAATC
>JAHWHA010000071.1 GCA_019323665.1 Candidatus Woesearchaeota archaeon
ATCATAGCTTCCCAAGACGGCTATGCAGTTGACTTTCTTCAGGAACAGATAATGGGTTTTCCAAATCACACAGTTGTGTTGGAATGCGCAATACGCAGGGCTCTCTTTAACCCAGAAAAGCTCCAGGTAATAGGGGACTACTCAAATCTCCATTTTGAAAAAGCATCACGCCAGGTGACAAGTCTTGAAAGATACATCCCAAGACCATTGATGGATTTTGCCTACTCCCAACTCAAGAAGCGCCCAGAGTTCGACAGGTCAAGGTGTGTACGCTGCGGAGACTGCGCTGCAATCTGCGCTCCTGAAGCGATCACAATGTGCGGCTTCCCGTCACTTGAAAAAAACAGATGTATCAGCTGCTACTGCTGCCATGAGATATGTAAATATGCGGCTATTGAGCTTAAACCAGGCAGATTAGGCAAGGCGATTATCACAGTTGCTGACCTTCTTAAGCTCAGGTAGCATAATCAATACTCTGCCTATTTATAAGTATTTATGAATCCCACCAAAACCTTAATATATGCAAATCTGTTCCTTTAGACTTGTTAAGTATCTCAACAGATATTTAAGGGGGATATTGTGAAAATACTAATTACAGGTGGTGCTGGATTTATTGGAAGCCACGTTGCAGAGTTCTATGCAAATAAAGGCCATGAGGTGGTTGTCTTTGATAACCTATCAAGGGCAAATCTGCTTAAGAAGAGTTCAAAGAACGCCATGTACAACTGGGATTATCTTGAGAGCCTAAAAAATATCACCCTTCTCAAAGAGAGTATCATTGAATTTCCAGCTATTTCCAAGGCTGCAGATGGAGCTGATGTGATCATACATACAGCAGCACAAACTGCAGTCACAACCTCAGTGCAAGACCCAAGGCCTGATTTTGAGACAAATGCCCTTGGCACCTTTAATGTGCTTGAGGCAGCCAGGAAGAAGGGTGTTAAGGCAGTGCTCTATTGCTCTACAAATAAGGTATATGGCGACAATGTTAACAAGATCAAGGTTATTGAGAGAGCCCAGAGATATGTTTTTGAAAAGAGGTTTGAGAGAGGCATCCCCGAGAGATTTGAGATTGATCATAATGAACACACCCCTTACGGGTGCTCAAAACTTACTGGTGATTTGTATATGCAAGACTACGCCCATTTATATGGTCTTAAAACAGGGGTATTTAGGATGAGCTGTATCTACGGCACGAGGCAGTTCGGTGTTGAAGACCAGGGCTGGGTTGCGTGGTTCACAATAGCCACAGTGCTGGGCAAGCCGCTGACAATATTTGGTGATGGCAAACAGGTTCGGGATGTGCTTTTTGTTACAGACTTAATTAATATTTATGATAGGTTCATCAATAGCAGACTTAAGCATGGTGTTTTTAATACAGGCGGCGGTAGTGAGAATACACTCTCACTACTTGAGCTGCTTGATCTGCTGAAAAAATTTACAGGCAAGCAGAGCAAGCTCAGTTTTGACAGCTGGCGTCCAAGTGACCAGAAAGTCTACATATCTGATATCACAAGTGCACAACACGCTTTGGGATGGAAACCCACTATTACACCAGAGCGCGGTGTGAAGATGCTTACAGAATGGGTAATGGCCAATAAGGCAAGGTTTTAAGCTTTTGTTAGCCACGTGGCAATTGAAGCTAATTTGCCTTTAGGAGTACATTGGCCAAACTAAAAAGGAGGTTGTTTAGAATGACAAAAAAAATATTGGTGACAGGAGGCGCAGGTTTTATTGGTTCATTCCTTGTGGATGAGCTTGTCAAGAGAGGCAATGCTGTTAGAATCCTTGATAATCTGGAAGAGCAGGTACACCAGAAAAAGAAACCAGGTTATCTCAATACAGAGGCAGAGTTCATCTTGGGAGATGTGCGAAATGAGGAAGACTGGGATACTGCATTAAAAGATATTGAAGTGGTATTTCATCTTGCAGCTGCTGTTGGAGTTGGCCAAAGTATGTATCAGGTTTCCCATTATGTCAACACTAACACACTTGGCACAGCAAAGCTTCTTGATGCGCTGGCAAATAAGGAGCATGATGTAAAAAAGATGGTAGTTGCAGCCTCGATGAGCAGCTATGGTGAAGGTGCATACAAATGCCCTGATTGTGGAGTTGTCTATCCTCCACTCAGAACAGAAACCCAGATGCAGGCAAAAAAATGGGAGTTGTTCTGCCCAAACTGTTCAAAACCACTCAAGCCAGTCCCAACAGACGAAAACAAAATACAATACTGTAACTCAATTTATGCAATAACCAAGAAAGACCAGGAAGACCTTGTGCTCAACATAGGCCAGGCATACGGTATTCCGTCAGTTGCTTTAAGATTCTTCAATGTTTATGGTCCAAGACAGAGCTTGAGCAATCCATACACAGGCGTAGCCGCAATCTTCATGAGCAGGATAAAAAACGGCAATGCACCCATAGTCTATGAAGACGGTCTTCAGACAAGAGACTTTGTTTCAGTGCACGACATTGTGCGGGCACTTTGCCTTGCGATGGATAAAAGCGCTGCCAATTATGAAAGATTCAACGTCGGTACCGGAAAACCATTGACAATCAAATCAATAGCAGAGACACTGGCAAAGCTCTATGGTGTTGATATCAGACCAAAGATAACCCAAAAGTTCAGGAAAGGCGACGTGAGGAATTGCTATGCTGATATATCGAAGATCAGGAGTAAGCTTGGTTTTGAACCGAGGGTGGAATTTGAGAAAGGTATGGCAGAGTTCATCGCTTGGTCTAGAGAGGCAGAGTCTGTTGACAAGTTTGAAAAAGCAACACAAGAACTCAAACAGAAAGGTCTTTTATGAAAATCTCAATTGTGATTCCAGCGTACAATGAGGAAGCCAATTTAGAACCCCTTGTGAAAGATCTTCTTAATCTCAAGCAAGAAATCAAGCAACAATATGAAATTCTCGTTGTTGATGATAGCAGTTCGGACCGAACAGGTAGCATAGCAGATGCACTAGCAAAACAGTATAACTCAGTTAGAGTTATCCATCGTAG
>JAHWHA010000072.1 GCA_019323665.1 Candidatus Woesearchaeota archaeon
AAAGAATGCACAGATATCCTTAATAGGCATATCTAATGATTTAACTTTCACAGATTCGATTGATCCAAGAATAAAATCATCTTTGAGTGAAGAAGAGCTTGTTTTTCCACCTTACAACGCGCTTCAGATCCAGGATATATTACATCAGCGTAAGGAGAAGGCTTTCAAATCAGGTGCCATTGCACATGGGGTTGTGGAGAAATGCTCAGCCTATGCTGCAAGAGACCATGGAGATGCTAGAAGGGCACTTGAACTTCTTAGGGTGGCAGGGGAGATTGCAGAGCGCAAGAACAGCCTTGTTGTGGATATTGAGCATATTGATGAGGCAGAGGAAAAGATTGAAAGAGATAGGGTGCTTGATCTAGTTAAAACTCAACCCAAGCAATTTCAGGCAACTTTGTATAGTATAATGTCCACTTGTTCTAACAAGAGGGGGATTATGCTCACAGGAGAGGTATATGATTTTTACAAGAATATATGCAGGAACACAGGTTTACGCCCCTTAACACAGAGGCGTGTCTCAGATGTGATTGCTGAACTTGACATGCTGGGAATAATAAATACCAAGGTGATTTCAAAGGGAAGATATGGAAGGACAAGAGAGATAAGTTTGGCTGTTCCTACTTCTACTGTGCCAAAAATAATGCAGATACTTAAACAGGATCTTGATTTGTAATTTGGTATGTAGGTTATATTTTCAGCTAGGATTTGTATGAGGGGGAGATGGAGTCTGGTAAGAGAAATAATGCTAGCCTTGATGTGGTTAATGTAGTTAATACTCTTATAAAAAGAGGGTATCTTCTAAGCCCTGACTTGATTTTATCCCAAGAGGAGTTGAAAAGAGTGCAGAATATATCACCAGAACCTTCTGTTGAAAATGGGGTAGCAGTAATCTTTCCGGAGATACTTAGCCATATTTCAGATTCAGCCAATAAAGACTTCAACTGGTCTGAACTTGAGGTGTCAAGGGCACTCTATGAGAAAGACAAGAACTTAGAGGTGTATGAGAACTACTTAGCATACCTTAACTCAAAAGAGCTGAAAACAGAGGTTTCAAAGGAATTAGTGGAACCTCAGAGTGAGATGTGGGATGTGCAAGCACAGACTCCTTATTCAGAGATATACAAGAAGAGAACTGTGCAGGATTTTATTGATCTTTTCAATGTTAGGTATCGTGAGATTGAGTCAATGCTCATGAGAAGGAGAGAACTCCAGAACGTGACAGCGATTAGCAGAGTAAGAGGGGCTGAGCAGAAACAGAATGTTGCAGTCATCGGTATGGTGGCTGACAAGCAGGTCACCAAAAATAAGAATATTCTGCTTAAGGTTGAGGATCCAACAGCAAGTATCAGTGTGCTAGTGAACCAGCGCAATCAAGATCTTTTTTTGCAGGCAAAGGACACTGTAGATGATGAAGTTGTTGGGGTACTGGGTACAAGTGGTAGAAATATTATTTTTGCAGATAAACTAATCATGCCTGAAGTGCACTCTTTCAAAGAGCTGAAAAAAGCGAATGTGGCAAGCCATGTGATGTTCCTCTCAGATCTCCATATAGGTTCAATCAACTTTTTGCAGGATGAGTTTGACAGGCTGATAAGCTGGATTAAGGGGGAATCTGGAAGTGAAAAACAACAATCGCTTGCAGAGAAAGTGAAATACATCTTTATTTTAGGGGATCTTGTTGAAGGAGTTGGTGTTTATCCTGACCAGGAAGACGAGCTGGAGATCAAGGATATTTATGAGCAGTACTCAGTCTGTGCACAGTACCTCAAAGAGATACCAAAGGAGAAGAAAATTATTATTATTCCAGGTAACCATGATGCTGTGAGGCTTGCTGAACCTCAGCCTGCTCTATATAAAGACTTGGCAGAGCCTTTGTGGAAACTCCCAAACATCCTAATGCTGGGCAATCCAGCTTATATCAATATTATGGAATCCGACTCTTTTCCTGGTTTCGAACTGTTATTATACCACGGTTACAGCTTCACCTATTTTGCAGAACAGGTAGAGTCACTAAGGCTCAAGGGTGGAGTTGATAGGGCAGATTTGATAATGAAATTTTTATTGCAGCGAAGGCATCTCGCCCCTACACACACCTCAACACTATATATCCCTCATCCAGAGACAGATGCACTCTCAATAAAGAGAACGCCTGATTTCTTTGCTAGCGGCCACCTGCATAAATGTGTGGTTACAAACTACAAGAACATTACACTTATTAGTGGAAGTTGCTGGCAGTCAAAGACAAGTTTTATGGAGAAGCTTGGTATCCACCCTGAGCCAGCTAGAGTGCCTATCGTCAATCTGCAGACAAGAGCTGTTAAGGTTTTGAGGTTTGGCAGATGAGTAACGCAAGTAAGGCTATCACAGCATATTTCGAGTCAATTAACGCACAATTGAGAGAGGCTTATTCTATTGCTACCAAAGCACGTCAAAAAGGCTATGATCCAGAGATAAAGGTTGATATCCCTTTGGCAAAGAACATGCAGGAGCGTGTTGAAGGGCTGATATCAATCGTTGCTCCACAGCTGGTTGGAACAAAGCTGATTGAGCGCATTCATGAGCTTGAGGAGAAATATGGCCTTCTTGACTGGAGAGTTGCGCTCGAGATTGCAGCAGAGGTTGCCCAGGAGAAATTTTGTGGGTTTGAGTCAAAGATTGAGGCAATTGAGGTGGGAATAAGGACAGGATTTGCTTATCACACACTGGGGATTGTTGCTGCACCTCTTGAAGGGTTTATCGGCCTTAAGATAAAAAAGAGGAGGGATGGTCGGGAATATCTTGCTCCTATGTATGCAGGTCCTGTGAGAGGTGCAGGAGGTACTGCGGCAGCAGTCTCGCTTATTATCTCTGATTTTGTGAGGAGCAAACTTGGATATAGCAAATATGATCCAAGTGATATCGAAGTGGAGAGGTTTGTTACAGAGGTTAGGGATTATCATGAACGTGTCACAAATCTTCAGTATTTTCCATCTGAAGAGGAAATAAGATTTCTTGTGAAAAATCTTCCTGTTGAAATTGAGGGTGATCCTACTGAGGAGATTGAAGTGTCGCAGCAAAAGGACCTGCAACGTGTAGCAACAAACAGAGTGAGAGGAGGGATGTGTCTTGTTTTATGCGAGGGTCTTGCACAAAAAGCACCAAAACTCTGGAAGAGACTTTCAAAATGGGGTGCTGAGACTGGAATTGACTGGTCTTTCCTCGAGGAATTTTTGGAGCTGCAGAAGAGGATTAAGGCAAAAGAGGATACCAAAGATGAGAAAATGGAGAAGGTTGTGCCCAATTACACTTATATAAAAGATTTGGTGGCAGGCAGGCCGGTGCTTACTCTGCCACTGCGTGTAGGTGGCTTTAGGCTGAGGTATGGGCGCTCCAGAGTAAGTGGGCTCTCTGCAGCTTGTGTGCATCCTGTGACACAGTTTGTGCTAAACAAGTTTATTGCTATTGGCACTCAACTTAAGGTTGAGAGACCTGGCAAGGCAACAGCGGTGACAAGCTGCGATTCAATTGAAGGACCAATTGTGCTGCTGAAAGAGGGCAGAGTTCTTAGGCTTAACACGTTAAAAGATTTCAGGCAGGTTGAGGATCAAATTGAGAAGATTGTTTATCTCGGAGATATTCTTTTCAATTACGGTGATTTCAGCGAGAATAACCATGTGCTTGTGCCTGCAGGCTATTGTGAGGAGTGGTGGATAAAAGAGATTGAAAAGGCAATGGTTGAGATGTTTGGTACAATTGATATCGAAAAACTGGCTGAGTTCACAGATACCAATGCTGCAAGTATTTCAGAGCTATTTGCATGGCCTGGGGGCAAAGGTGATGCTGAGCTGTGTGTTGCTATAGCCCGAAAAACAAAGACACCCCTACATCCATATTACACCTACTTCTGGAATTCAATCACACCAGCAGAGCTTGGTTCTTTGGTAGACTGGTTTGAGCAACTAAAGATACACAGGGATGGAGACACAATCACAAAATTCGTGCTTCCTATGGATGATGAAAAAAAGAGAATTCTTGAGAGGCTGGCAATTCCTCATGAGGTGTCTGCAAATGAATTTGTGGTAATTGGAAGGCATCATGCTCTTATACTTATTAACAACCTAAATTTGGGCAAGTTGAACCTTGAAAATATTCGTGAGATAATTACTAAAGGAGATAATAAAGACTCCTTGTCCATAATCAATCAAATATCCACTGTTAAGCTGCGAGATAAGGGAGGCACCTTTATAGGGGCTCGAATGGGTAGGCCTGAAAAGTCCAAGATGAGAAAATTGACAGGTTCCCCCCATGTGCTATTCCCTGTTGGACAGGAAGGTGGGAGACTAAGATCTTTGCTTGCGGCTAATGAGTTGGGCAGCATTACAGCAGATTTTCCTCTTTACAAATGCCAAAAATGTGGACTTGAGACAGTGTTCAGTGTTTGTGATGGCTGCCACATTGCGGCTGAGAGGCAATTCTTTTGCGATGAATGCGGTGCAATTAGCAAGAGGGAATGCGAAGACCATGGGTTGGCAAGGGGTTATAAAAACCGTACTATTGACATCAATTACCATTTCACCAAAGCTCTGAAAAAGCTTGGGTTTTCCACATATCCTGATCTTATCAAAGGGGTTAGGGGTACTTCAAATAAAGATCATATACCTGAGCATCTTATCAAAGGAGTGCTTAGGGCAAAGCATGATGTGTATGTTAATAAGGATGGGACAACAAGATATGATATGTCTGAGCTGCCTATCACTCATTTCAAGCCAGCTGAGATTAGTACGACTGTAGAAAAATTGAGACAACTTGGTTATAAGAAAGATGTTGAAGGTAACCCCTTAGAGAGTGAAGAGCAGCTCCTTGAACTCAAACCTCAGGACATAATCCTTCCTGGAAACAAAAATACCCCTGACGAAAGTGCAGATGCTGTTCTGTTCAGGGTTTGCAATTTTATTGATGAACTTCTTGAACTGCTCTATGGCCAGAAATCATTCTATAATTTCAAAGATTCCAGCGATCTTGTTGGCCATTTGGTGATTGGACTTGCGCCGCACATATCGGCCGGGATGATTGGTAGGATAATTGGATTTTCACAAGCACAGGGGTGTTATGCTCATCCATTGTGGCATGCTGCTTTGCGGCGCGACTGTGATGGTGATGAGTGTTGTGTTATTATGCTTATGGATGCGCTGCTCAACTTCTCAAGGCAGTTTCTGCCTGACAAGCGAGGCGGCCGCACAATGGATGCTCCATTGGTGCTAACCTCAATTCTATTACCTTCAGAGGTTGATGACATGGTGCATGGTATGGATACAGTATGGAACTATCCTCTAGGTTTCTATGAGGCAGCGCTTGAATACAAATATCCAAGAGACGTAAAGATTGAACAGCTCTCAGCCAGGCTCAACACAGAAGCTCAGTATGAAGGACTTGGATTTACCCATCCTATTTCCAACATTAACCAAGGGGTGAGATGTTCAGCATACAAAATACTCCCAACAATGGAGGAGAAGCTCAGAGGACAGATGGAGCTCGCAGAGAAAATAATGGCGGTTGATGAAGCTGTAGTGGCTGAACTTGTGATAAACAAGCATTTTTTAAGAGATATCAAAGGCAACCTTAGAAAATTCTCCCAACAACAGTTCAGATGTGTCAAGTGCAACCAGAAATATCGCAGGCCACCTCTTGCTGGTAAATGCTCTGAGTGTGGTGGCAAGATCATTTTCACAATTGCGGAGGGTTCTGTAATCAAATATCTTAAGCCAAGCATCAGTCTTGCGGAGCATTATAATGTGCCTCCTTATATGAAGCAGACTTTGGAGCTGACAAAACGAAGGATAGAGGCTGTTTTCGGTAAAGAGAAAGAGATCCAAGAGGGGCTTGGGAAGTGGTTTGGATAAATCTTGTTTTTCTAAAATCTCACCATCTGCGCGTATGGAATCTTGCTAATTGTGGCAACACGCCCTGCATCAATCACACCAGAATCCACGCAGCATTTTATTGATTTTTTTCCAACAGCATTGATCATATATGCATGCTTGACCAGCTCTCTGAGCTGTGATTCTGCCATTTTCTCACCTTTGTAAAATTCTGAGCTAAGGTCAAGTTGCTTCTCACCCTCACTATATATTCTCCCAAGGATTTCATCATCACAAATAGTGAGAATAAGCCTTCTATCAGAAGTGGTGTGTCTCTTGACTATCATCTTACACTTTTCTTATTGGATAGCGTGCACCACATGCTGTGCACTTCATAAACTCTATGCGATTCTCTTTAGTGAGTTTTGTATCGGGCTTACCGCACTCTTTGCAGAGCACATATTCCTTTACGTACTTCTGGATCTTCTCATTTACCATTGAAGCTGAAACCTTTCTACCTATTATCACTGCTTTCTTCTTGATATCACCAGGCGTCGCAAGCTCCTTGAGAATAAACTTGAGCATGTGTTCCTGAGAGCGCCTCAGCACGGCTGCAATCTGGCTGAAGTTGCTTAGGATTGTGCGGTTACCCTGCACATGGCCTCGTATATTTGGGACCTCGAAGCGCTCTGTGCTCTTAGTTGTTTCAGGCAGATCCTGTTTGGCTTTCTTGAGCATTTGTTCATAGTCCATAATTGGGCAGTAATCTGTACATCTTTTTAAAAGTATTGCTAACTTGCTTTCAGCCATGTCTATACTAGAAGTGGTGAGAGAAATTAAAAGTGGGCCAATGGCAATTGCTCAGTTTCTCACTTTGTTGCGAGCTTAATATCACTTGCCTTTACAGTCTTCCTGCCTGCATGCATTGCTAGCTTTACAGCATCAGTCGCAATATCTTCAGCAATCTCTTCAAGCACACTCTTCAGTGCGAGCTTTGCCTTATCTGATACACGCTCAGCTCCTGCTTGTTTCATTATCTTCTCCATCGCCGCAAGTGGCAATGTGCGCTTACCCATAATACCACCTCCAAGTTTTTAAGGGATAATTAGCCTTTGTTTATTTAAATCTTTGTATTTGTGTGTTTTTTTGGTTAAAAGAGCTTGATTTAGATTTAAATTGTGAAATAAGGCACTTATAAGATTTATTATTTGCCATCGAGTGGTTTAGCACAACCAACGCAAATTATTTAATTGGTGGTTGCTTTGATATTTCTATGAGTCTTAAATCAAAGGGGATAAATGCTGAGAGGGAGCTTATCCATAAATTCTGGGAGAGGGGATGGGCAGCTGTGCGTGTCGCAGGTTCCGGCAGCTCAAGATACCCTTCACCTGATATCCTGGCAGGCAATAATATCCGAAAGGTTGCTATTGAGTGTAAGGCAATTAGGGGGCGCAGCAAGTATTTCCCTTCAGAAGAGATTAATAATCTGAATTATTTTGCCGTGGGTTTTGGTGCAGAACCCTGGGTTGCTGTGAGATTTGATAATGTTGATTGGTTTTTTGTTGGGACAAGTGATCTGGAAAAAACGGAAAAATCCTACAGAGTGACCCTTGATAACGCCAAGAGGTTTGGTTTGCTTTTTGATGAGCTAATCAGATAAATTTCATTATCTAAATATTGGAGAGTTTCTATGGAATAAACCGAGAATTTAGGAAGATACCTGTTTATCAAAAGGTTTTTATATAACCTTCTGCGTAAACATATATATTAAACTTTAAAAGAGGTGTTGATATGGCAAGTCTTAGCATGGAAGGGGTGATTTTAGCGGTTATTCTGGGAACTCTTGCAGGGATTGTGTATTCTCTGAGGATACTGGTGCTTGTGGAGAGAAGGATTGCCAGGATTGATATGAATATTGAGCGTATGACGGGCCGCGTGTTAAAGGAAGAGCAGAGGATAGAGAGCGAAGAAAGGAAAATAGAGAGAAATCTCCGCTCTAGAAAATCAAGAAAAACCTCAAGGAAGAAAAGAAGATAACTCCATTTTTATTCTAATTTTTTTCTATTTTCAATTATTTCAATGCACCTGCAATAAGTGCAGTAACATCAATCTTGGCATGGGGGTTCTGGATGGTATTGGTTGTGACAACACCTGCAGCACCTGCTCTAATGAGCTTTGCATAAGAGTCCTCAATAAATAGACCGTGTACGCAGATGCAGTACACTTTTTTTACACCTGCTTTACGCAGGCTTTTGATTGACTCAGCCATTGTGTGGCCTGTGCTTATGATGTCGTCCACAATGACAACAGTATATTTTGAGATTTCTGCATCAAGCTTTCCTGACACACTTACATGTTTTGCGGAGAAGCGGTGTTTCTTGAATATCGTGGCTTTGCAGCCAGCTTCCTCTGCAACACTCTTTGCCCATTGAAAAGACTCTTCATCAGGACCTATCACAAGAGGCTTCTTGATTTTTGACTTGATATAAGAAGCAATAAGAGGGACACTGCTTAGTTTTGTGGCAGGTATCTCAAAAATCTCTTTTAAATCTTTGATCCTATGAAGGTGAGGATCAATAGTTATAACTCTGTCAAAAGAGCCACTAAGGATGGATGCAAGTATGCGTGCGCTCACAACCTCACCTTTATGAAAAGCCTTATCCTCGCGCATATATGGGAGATAGGGTGCAATAAGTGTAAGCTCTCTCGCTCCTTGTTCATATGCCGTATGGGCCGCGAACAGCAGTTCCACAATCTTCTCATTGGGGTTGTTGAGTGAGAGGAAAAATCCAACATGTTTCCTTTTCATGTCCCTATTGAATTTTATCAGCAATTCACCGTCAGGAAACTTTTTCACATCCAGTGAACAATACTTTATTCCGGCTTTTCTTGCGGTGATTCTGGCAAGCTCTTTAGATGGAGGAACGCCAATTAGAAAATCCAGCTTGCTCATCTGATCTCCTTTTCGAGCCGGGTTATCTGCTGTTTTAACGCTTTGATATCTGATGCACAGTTTTCTTTCTGTTCCATGATAAGTCCACATTCAGGACAGCGGAAACGGAAATTGGCGGCCACATCAAAATCCAGAATTACACATTTGTCCTCGCAAGCAAAACGTACTTTATTTGTTTGAGTATCCAGGCTTGAACGTAGCCTCTCAAGCTGTTGTCTTTTAAGTATCTGGATCAATTCAGGCACTCGGTATTTTTTGAATGACCAG
>JAHWHA010000073.1 GCA_019323665.1 Candidatus Woesearchaeota archaeon
GCTACAATGGGATGCTGCGGAGAAGAGGATTAGCAAACTTTATATACCATTTTCTTTTTTTGTGATTTATGACTACAGTCAAAGTATACTCAACACCAGTGTGTCCTTGGTGCAGTATAACAAAGAACTTTCTTAAAGAGAACAAAATTGATTTCGAGGACATAAATGTGGCTGCAGACAAGCAGGCTGCTGAGGAAATGATTGAGAAATCAGGCCAGATGGGAGTGCCGGTTATTGAGGTGGATGGTACAATAATTGTGGGTTTCAACCAGACTGCACTCAAGAAAGCATTGAATCTTCCATAGATAATCGCTCAAACACAAAGCAAGCTTGTTTTTTCAACAGACCGCTTGACCATAGCATCAATATTAAGCCTGCTCTCCTCTGCCAGCACTTTCTCAAGCGCAGCTCTTGTGGCAGGATGCTTTGGCACAAATGCACAACCTTCTTTGATTGTACAGCTTAGCTCATAGGTACCTATCTGTTTGGCAATATCAACTGTTTCCTGCTTATCGAAACTGAGTAATGGCCTTAACACCTCAGTCTTGACAGCATCATTTAGTATTGTGAGATTTTCAAGGGTCTGCGATGCCACTTGGCCCAAATTCTCACCAGTCACCAGAAAATCAGCATCTTTACCGAGCGCAGCTGCAATCCTATACATCAATCTTTTGCAGATAATACAATGCAGCCGGTGATCAACTTTCTGTGCAATCAGCAGCTGGTTAGCATGGTTATGCACAACGTACAGTTTAATCTTTTCCTTGTGGATATTTTGAAGCTTTTCAATAAGCTTGCCTACAGCATCCACAGAGAGGTGATCTGGTTGCGGAAAGTTGTTGAAATGCACAGCTTTGAGCTCAACACCGCGTTTGAGCATTAGATGCGCCGCAACAGGGCTATCAATACCACTGGATACAAGCAAAATGCCAAGTTGGCTCATTCGTGTCTGCCCTTAACCTTGTACTTATCAGAATTGAGAATATCATTGTAATATCTTTGGAACTCAAGATCAGGTCTATTTCTTAATATCCTTAACATCACATAAACTATAACCACCAATGCAATAGCTGCAAGATAGATTTTTTCCATGGCAATTGATAATGCCCACATCTATTTAAATATATCCTTCAATTAACACTACTCACATTATCACGCTTTTCAACCCTGAGCACATGGTCTACAAAACTCTCAACCTTGGACTCATGGCTCACCAGAATAGACTGTTTTATATCAAGGGCATTGAGCACCTGCTGCACTCTGTCAAGCTGCTTAGAAGAGAATCCATCGGTTGGTTCATCAAGAATTATTAAGTTTTTTGTCTTAATGGTGTGCACAAGCTCATTGATAACCTTATTTAGTGCAAGCCTGTAGCTAAGCGCAATGCTTGTCTTCTCCCCACCTGAAAGATCCTCAAAATTTAGCTCATGACCATGTTGCTCTATTATCGGGTTAAACTGGTCGTCAAGCCTTATTGACATTGCATCTGATTCAATTAGTATATTGAAAAACTCTTGGAATATCTCATTGAACTCATTATAAACACGGGTCATCACCTGTTTCTCCATCTCAACCATGAGATTGATAAAAAACTCGTCAAGCCAGCTCAGTCTCTGTGAGAGCTGTTTGAGTTTGAGCCTTGCCTCCCTCTTGAGCTTAATCTCATCCTGCAACAGTCGCATCTGCTTAGTTATTGATTCAAGCTCTGTATTTACTTTCGCATGCTGGATGGCTAATTCTTTCTCCTGGGCAACAAGCTGCTGCAGTTCGCGCTTCATCACCTCCAGTTTCTCTTCAAGACCACTGAATTTAAGAACTTTATCTTTCAAATCAATCTTCTCAGAGTTGAGTCTGCCTATCTCAGCCTTGTACTGCTTCTGTCTCTCTTTTAACAGTTCTATCCTCTCTCTCTTTTCGGCAACACTCTTCTCAAGACTTTGTTTTTCTTTCTGGGCTATTCTCTGCTTCTGCAATTTGCTTATTTGCTCTTTGAGCAGCTTATATCCATTGTTCAATGATATTAATTTTAAATCTGATTCATCATACTGTACCATAAGTGTGCCTATTGTTTTATCAGCCTCACTTGACCTTGATTTATACTCTTGCTTTATGTGCTCAATGTGATCAGCACCAATATCCTGCTTGCACAGCGGACACACTTTCAGATTTACGATTTTCTCAACATTTTCTGCTTGTTCACTTTTTATTTGCCTCAGAAGCTTTATTTCCTTCTCAAGCTCTGCAACCCTTTTCAACAGCATATCCCTCTGCTCTTGCTTTGAACTGAGCTGTTTCTCGAGTTCCTCAAGGTCAGCAAGTTTGTCTAGCCTTATTTTGTTGATTTGCCCCAGCAATTCTGTGGTTTCAGTCTCCAACCTTGATGCTTCCTCTTTGGTGGTTTCCATAGCCAGCACTTTTTCACGAAGTTTTGTATCAGCAATATCAAACCTTGATTTGAGTTCTCTCATCTTGCCAAGCTTATCTTCGTCTGCCCGCAGATGCTTGGTTTTCTCCTCAACCTTTAGCTTTGCCCCATTGAGCTTCTGCCCAAGAAGCTCCAATGTCTCCCTTTTCTCTGAAACCAAGGTGCCTTGCTCTTTCAAAACCTCCTCCTTCTCAGCAAGATCCTCAATTTGACCAGCAAGCCTGCTCTTCATCTGCTTCATCTCACGCACCACGACCTGCGCATTCTCGCGTATCCGTTTATACCTGTCAATCTGGAAAATTTTACGCAGCGTATCAATACGATACTCACTCTGCTCCATAAGAATGCGTTTCATCTCCTCTTGGGGAGTATATACAGTATACCTAAAAATAAGAGACTTGGATTTAGTAAGCAATTCGCCCGGGTATCCAAGCAGCTCAAGTATCTTGGCTTTGAGCTCAATTGGAGTCGCTTCTATTTTAGCACCATCAACTATCAGATAACCAGTGTGCTGCCTTACATCCCCTTTTGAGCGCTTTAGGTTGCGCATAATAGTTACATGCTTACCATCAATTTCAAGATGCAGCTCTACTGAGCCCTCATCCACCCCAGCCCTAAGCAGAGACGACCCGCTAAGCACACCCCGCGTAATGCCAAACAATGCAAACTCTATTGCCAGCAATATTGAGGATTTGCCAGAACCAATCTCACCGGCAAGCAAAGTTGAACCTGTGTCAAAGCTAACGCTTTCTGAAATATAGCTCCTGATATTCCTCACAACAACCTTCTTTATTATCATTCCCCCATCTATGATAATCAGAGACGCAATAAATATCTTTTGCATTCCTATCTGGCAGTATTAATATTACCTCTAAAATTTTGGAGAATCAGAGATAACCCTTGATATCTGCATAGTACCCAACTATGCTGAAAATAAAGAAGAGTAGCACAATTAGCACCTTGCTGCTGTTGTAAGAGCCAAGCGCATAGCCAAGCAGAAACCCAAATGCAATAAGCACATAAGGAAGAGAGGTTCTCTTATTTAGCTTGAAAATAAGGTGGCCGCACAGCACACCGCATATTGATATTATAATATACCCCAGCACCACACTCTCAATAGCGCGCGCCATCAACAAACCAAGGAAAACAAGGGTAATGAAAACATACTCCACCCAATTCTCAGCAAGGTTCATGCAAGCTCCACCTTGAGATTGAATACTAATGCGGCAACAGCTGCCAGCACCAGTGAGCCCAGCAGCGCAATAATAATACCTGCTTTGACAAGCAGCACAGAGGCGGTGACTGTGAAAACAAGGGCAGCCACGTAGCCTGTTTTTGAACCCCACATCACAGCACTGCCGTCAAGCGGTGGAATCGGCAGCATGTTTATGCATGCAAACATGATGTTCACAATAATTGCTTTCTGGATAAGCGGGCTTGGCAGGAAGCTCATAAGCTTGAAGAAAAATGCCAGCGCAATATTGGCCAGGTTTGTCATGAAAGCAACACCTGCAAGATCCTTGGCACTCAGACCATATCTGAAACGGCCAAGCCTGTGTATAGGCATGATTGATGCAACCATGCCTCCATACATCAACAGAAGCCACTTTCCATTTGACATCAGCGCAGCAATAAGCGCAATCCCAATCCCAATAACCCAAAGTTTCAACTCAACTTTGTGGCCGTAGTGCAGAGCAGCAGCCCTGCGCACTGATTCCCTTACAATAATTGCAAGTGCAACCACCACAATGCAGTTGAACAGGTTCCTCAGCCAGTACACCAATTCAAAACTCTCCCTGCCGTCATTGAAACCAACAACAAACCCAAGTATAAGTATCGCGAGTATCATACTTTTTATCTCTTCGGGACTGAAAGCAAAGTAGCGCTTGGTCTTATCCCACAGATTGAATGCATTATGTCCTTGCATGCTTTAATCCCAATATCTAGACTTTATATAGTTTTCTTCAATCACTAAACTTAATCATGTCCCCAACCTTTGTGCCACTCTTGCTGATGGTTGATGTGGGCAGCTCAATTACATAGCTTGCCTTGGCTCTTGGGGCAATCCGCAGCTGGAAAGGCCTTGCGTTCTGCTTTATATCGACAACCCTATTGTTGCTGTCAAGGAACAAAATATCGATTGGAAAAAACACAAACACCATATGAAGCATAATACGCTGCTCCCTGTTGAATACAAACACAAATCCTCTATCCTTGATCTTCTTGGAGAACATCAGTCCAAGTGCCTTGGAAAAAGTTGATGTACAAATCTTGGAGTTCGAGGCAAGCACCTTTCGGTTAGTCAGATTTCTGATTGCCATCTCTCACCTGCAAATATCAAGCCTCAAGGTCGCCAAACCAGCACTGGTTGATATGAAAAATGTTTCAGATTCTGAATCTGCTCTGCACTCCCCTTCATCGCTTTTTATCTCAATATCCAAGTTAGGACTTGATACAGAGCCTTTTGCAGTGAAACGATATTCACGATTCCAAGCCCCTAATGTATCTCCTAAGATTTGTTGTGTTGTATCTTTAGCCTTATCACAAGGACTGTCGCTTCCTCTCTCACCCTCATCACACCGCTTGAACAGATTGCTCAAATCAGTGTTCATATCCTCGGGGGTTGTGCGGAGTATTACACTTAGGGTGCTTGAGGCAAGCTTCTTGTCAGTGAACTCCTGTTTCACGCTTGTGTCACTAGGCGAGCGCATAAATCTCAGGTAGAAGAGCAGGCCAAGTGTGATCAATAGCACAATTACCACCAGACCAATCAGCTCTGTCTGCGCCCGTTTTGAATTTCTCATCTAGCTATTCACGCTCCTATATACCGTAACTTCAAGCACAGCAGCATAATATTCTCTTGTCTTAGCATCATAAACTGAGATGGGTATAAGAGATTTAGATGCCTGGGTGAAGTCAGCAGGCTTGTTGTCGTACAAAGGATTGCTGAAACCGATCCAAGTATTATCTGGATAAATTTTGTTAACCTCAATATTACTGTAGCGCAGCAAATTATAATAATATGATCTTGCCTGGGGTGTTGCAGTAACACTTTTGAAGGCAATTATCTTCTGCAGCTCAAAACAGTTCTCTTTCACAATATTGTCAGTGCTGCACTGCAACTCTGGCAGGCTGCTTACAATCTGCAGCACATCAATTGCCTGCATCTCAAAACTATCAGACTGGCTCGCTTCAAAACTGCTCTTCTGCGCTCCCATGTAAAAAACCATGCCAAACCCAAACAAAAAGAAAAACACAACCAGCACAGCAACTGTCTCAAACATCTTCACTTGGGCTTTGTGTGGCAGTGTTTTCATTCTATTTTTTATCCTTCTCAACATATTCTCAATAAATCACAGGGCATGAATGAACCATGAGCGCTTGATTTTGGTCTTCAACTTCTGATATATATTGTTGCATTCCGTTAAGTGAACCCAATTTGTCAGGATCACCAAAATTTTTTATTTCCATAAGAGAATTGATAGCATTACCATATATGGAAGAGCAAGCAGAATATTCTGGTTGTAAATCTTGGACTCTGTCAAGATAAAGATCACTTACCTTGCCCAACCTCAGCAAAGCCTTCTTCATGTTGCAGTTATACATCTCCATGTTTTCGCTAAAAATTGCACCATAAATAGGGGCATCGCCAAGATAGTAAGCATCGCCTTCTAGAGAAAATCCAGTATTCAAAGTTTTATAAAATTCGATTTTTGAAGCACTGGACTCTATCACAACAGCACTAACATCACCTACAGGCATTGATTTTAATCCATTAGGTAATTGTGGTGTGGTGCTTATATCATAATAGATAAGCTTTACTTTGTAGTTATTGAGATTTTTAAGAGTGCTTGGATCAGGCACTTTTTCAGCCTTTAGGCTCTTTGGCATCTCATCATAAAAATCAACAATCTTGTCGTCACTTGTGCTGCTTGTATCAATAAACACATATCTCACATCCTTGCTGGTGAGATATAAGAAATTCATCACGCGGAAAGGAACACTCCAGTCCTTTGACCATGTGACCATCTCCCTGCCGTCAATCAGATCGGGCGCAAAAATAACCTGCACAGGTGTTGACCAACCTACAGTTGTGTCCTGGATGTTAAAGCCTGAATCGCAGCCAAAGCTGTTGCAGCTGTCTACACAGCGAAACTCCAAAGGCTTTACTAAAGTCACGACACTTGATTTGTCAGATGTGACATAAGACTGTGTGATAATGGAATTTGTGTTGCCCACAATCTGTGCGCCAAGCTTCAGCTCGGCATTCTCGCTCTGCTTGTTCACAAAACCAACAAACACCGCAAGTATTAAGCTTCCAGCTATGAAAATAAACACCCAGTTGAACTGGATTTCTATTGCACCTCTTTTTTTGCCCATTTTAGAAAATAAAAATCATGAAACCTTGACGCTTCTGCCCATCCCTTCAATGGTGATGTCAAGCCTGCCAGAGTGCACAACTTTGCAGCTAAATTCATCACTTCCCATTGAAAGATTGCCTATGA
>JAHWHA010000074.1 GCA_019323665.1 Candidatus Woesearchaeota archaeon
AAATATCTTTTGTAAAAATATCCACTGTCTGTTCATTGATTGTTTCAGGGCATACAATGATATCCTTATTTGCATAGTATCTGAAGAAAGTTGCCTGGTCAGGTAGGGCAATCACAATAGAATTAGATTCTGTGTTTTCAAGTGCAAACAATGCCAGCTCTTTTTCAGCAGCGTGATGATGTCTGTAGTATATAATTGGATACACATCAATAAACGAAACAATCACAACAATTCCAAGCAGGATGTATGCAATTGTTTTACCGTACTTCACTCTTCCATGTATCTCTGAAAGAGCGAATGCTACAAAGATTATAAAGGGTATGAATGGCACACTGAAATAGCGCGGGCTTACTTCCGAGATTTTATACCAGATATTACTGTGCGAATAAAAAACACAGTACACAAGTACCCAAGAAAAAAGGAAAGCCAGCTTAGCCTTTTGCTTCTTAAGTATCATCATGGCAACACCTATTGCAGCGAGGAAAAAGCCAGGAAAAGGCAGGAAGAGTTGGAAATAGTTGACAAGATAAGCAACATAGTTGGGCTTATAGCTAAAATTGATCCAGTCACCCAGAGACATGGTCCCAAATTGGTTGGTATCTAAAATTAAGAAAGCAGCAATTAGTAGCACAATAAACCCTGAATATGTAAATAAAGCTTCACGGACAATTGTTGCTTTTTCTGATTTTTTATTTAACTGTAGATGGGGAGCCAACATGAGTATTATGTGAGGGAAAATAAAAGGGAGATTTGACATTCTCACAAATAATGAAAGCCCCAATAAAATACCAGATAATAATCTGAGATTGTTTTTGCTGGTTTGTATAGCTTTTTGAAGGAAGTAGAATGATGCCAGCACAAACACCATTGAATAGGGCTGGCCGCGTGTGTGTGTGCTTGTTGTAAGAGCAAATGTGTTGAATGCAAGCATTAGGCTTGAAGCAAATGCCAAAAATCTGTTCTTGAAATACTGCCAGGTAAAAAGGTACATAAACACAACTGCAATTGCCCCAAAGAGTGCTGTGGTTAGATTTAAGCTCAGCTCTGATGATGCTACTCCAAATATATGGTGGGGAATGAAATATGTCAATGAGTTGAGCAACACCCACATCTGTCTTCCTTCAACTACAGGTATCAGAACACCTGTGTCAACAAAAAGTTCAACACTATTGGCTAGGTAGACTGCGTCATGATGGAAAAGTCCTGCATTAAGATAGATAATCCTAAGCATTAGGCTTATTAGAAACAAGGCAAGAATCACAACCTGAGCCTTATTTCGATGGGTTGTACTGGCTGGTTCTTTTAGACCTCCAATCATTCATATTTCAATGCTCATTGTGAATATATAAATTTATGTTTTTACTAAAAACAAAATATATATATATTACATATCACGAGTTTACATATCAGAAAAGAGGTGAGGTATGGATAAGTCTAAAGAGTTTATTGTCTGGTTTGACCAGATGGGCATTGAGGATACACCTCATGTGGGTGGTAAGAATGCATCATTGGGTGAGATGTACCGCAACCTAAAACCAAAAGGCGTAAATATTCCAAATGGTTTTGCCGTTACAGCTTATGCTTATAGGTATTTCCTAAAGCACAATAAAATAGAGGAAGACATCAAGAATCTTCTTTCTGGGCTAAACACACATGATATTATGAATATCCAGGAGCGAGGCCACAAGATACGAGATACTATCAGAAAGGCAACTTTGCCTGCTGAGCTTCGCAAGGAGATTATTGAGGCATACAATAACTTGTGCAAGCATTATGAGGAGAATAGTGATGTTGCTGTGAGGAGTTCTGCAACTGCTGAGGATTTGCCTGATGCCAGTTTTGCCGGCCAGCAGGAGACTTACCTTAACATCCGTGGCGAATCAGGGTTGATTGAATCTGTGCTAAAATGTTTCGCCTCATTGTTCACCAACAGGGCTATCAGCTATCGTCAGGACAAGAATTTTGACCATTTTTCTGTTGCCATAAGCGTTGGTGTCCAGAAGATGGTCAGGAGTGATCTGGCTTGCTCAGGTGTGATGTTCTCCATTGACACTGAGTCAGGTTTTGAGAATGTTGTGTTTGTGACAGGTGCTTATGGTCTGGGCGAGAATATCGTGCAGGGCAAGGTTAACCCTGATGAGTACTATGTGTTCAAGCCCACTCTCAAACAAGGGTATAAGCCTATACTGATGAAAAAGTTGGGTGATAAGCAGATCAAGATGATCTATGACATGCAGGGCAACAAGCCTGTTAAAAATGTACCTGTTTCTGCTTCTGACAGGCGCAATTTCATCCTCCATGATGAAGAGGTGCTAAAACTTGCCCAGTGGGCATGTATTATTGAGGACCATTATTCACAGAAAGCAGGGCATTTTAGACCCATGGATATGGAATGGGCAAAGGATGGTTTGCTTGGTGAACTATTCATTGTGCAGGCAAGACCTGAGACAGTGCATGCCAACAGAGACAAAAACAAATTGAGGAAATGGGTACTAAAGGATAAGGGTCAACTTCTAACTAGTGGTCAGAGTGTTGGTGAAAAGATCGGCCAAGGTATAGCGCATGTTATCAAGGACGTGAGCGGGATAAAACAATTCCAAGCTGGTGAGGTGCTTGTGACAGAGATGACTGACCCTGACTGGGAGCCAATCATGAAAATTGCCTCTGCCATTGTTACTAGCAAAGGAGGAAGGACATGTCACGCTGCTATAATCAGCCGAGAGCTTGGAATACCCTGTGTTGTGGGGACTGATAATGCAACCGCTGTTATCAGCGATGGTGAGGAGATTACTGTTGATTGTTCCAAAGGTGAGAGGGGATATGTGTACAAAGGGCTTCTTAAGTATGATATCAATGAGGTTGATCTGAGCGAAATCCCAAAAACAAAGACTCAGATAATGATGAATATGGCCATTCCAGAGCGTGCTTTTGAACTCAGTTTCCTGCCCAACAGTGGTGTTGGCCTTGTAAGAGAGGAGTTTATTATCAATTCTTACATCCAGGTGCATCCAATGGCGCTTATTGATTATGAAGTGCTTGAAGATGAGAAGCTTAAGAAGAAGATTGATTCACTCACACATGGCTATGAAACCAAAACTGAATTTTTTATTGACAAACTTGCACAGGGGATTGCTACTATCGGAGGAGCCTTCTGGCCTAAGGATGTCATTGTTCGCATGAGTGATTTCAAAAGCAATGAGTATGCAAACTTGATTGGGGGGCAGCTTTATGAGCCTAAGGAGGAAAATCCAATGATTGGCTGGAGGGGAGCCTCAAGATACTATTCAGATTATGCGCCAGCTTTTGCACTTGAGTGTAAGGCTATTCACCGTGTGCGCGAGAAAATGGGTTTAAAAAATGTGAAGATTATGATTCCGTTTTGCCGTACTGTTGAAGAGGCAAAAAAGGTTATTGATGCAATGGCAACTAATGGTTTGAAGCGCGGCCATGAAGGGTTACAAGTCTACATGATGTGCGAGGTACCTTCAAATGTTATCCTGGCTGACCAGTTTGCCCAGATTTTTGATGGTTTCAGCATCGGCTCTAATGATCTCACCCAGCTCACTCTTGGTCTAGATCGCGATTCTGAGCTTGTGAGCGGTATTTATGATGAGAAGAACGAGGCAGTTAAAAGGCTTATCAAGAGAGTGATAAGCATTGCGAAAGAGAATGGGAAGAAGATTGGGATTTGCGGACAAGCCCCATCGGATTTCCCTGATTTTGCGCAGTTTCTAGTTGAGTGCGGGATTGATTCAATTAGCCTGAATCCAGACAGTGTGATTAAAACCACACTGATTGTTGCCAACAAGGAGAAAGGGATGTGGATGTAGATGCTCGCAAGCCAGCTTGATAAAATTTTTCATAATGGGAAGAGTGTGGTGCTTGCCTATGACCAGGGCCTAGAGCATGGTCCTAAAGATTTTGATGAACGCAACATCAATCCTGATTATATTTTGGATATTGCTGAGAAAGGATGTTTTAAGGGGTTGGTGCTTCATCATGGGATTGCCGAGAAGTATTATGGTTCTATTCATAATGTGCCCCTGATTGTGAAGCTGAATGGTAAGACTAACATTCCGCAGATGGAGCCTTACAGTGAAGAGGTCTGCACTGTAAAGCGTGCAGTATCCCTGGGCGCTGATCTTGTTGGTTATACTATCTACGTTGGCAGCGAACATGAGCACCGTATGTTCAAGCGTTTTGGCTGGATTGTCAATGAGGCTCATCATTATGGAATCCCTGTAGTTGCCTGGGTTTATCCTCGTGGCAAGTATGTTGCTGATCCTCTGAGCACTGAGACTCTTGCCTATGCTGCGCGCGTTGGCCTTGAGTTGGGTGCTGATGTGATCAAGATTAATTACCATGGGGACCTTAATGGTTTCAAGTGGGTTGTGAAGGCTGCAGGCAAGGCGAAGGTTCTTGTTGCTGGTGGCTCAAAAATGGATGACCACGAGTTTTTACAAAAAACTTATGAGATTATGCAGGCTGGCGCCTCTGGATTGGCGGTTGGAAGGAATGTGTGGCAGCACCAGGATCCATTAAGGATGGCAGACAGAATAAAAAAGATTGTTTTTGAGAATAAACGGGTTGATGAGGTTTTGTGATATTTTGCTTTATTTTTACCAATAAAATTGGTTACAAAACTAGGTATAATTTTACAAATATCCAATATCGAAAAATCTGTATTTAGCTTGACCGAGGTTTTCTCATTTTTGCAATCAGATATTTAATCAGAAAAATGATGCAAAAAAGGATGGGTGTTAGGAGAAGGGCAATTAAATAAGCCATAGGCTCTGCCAAAATAATTTGCAGGCATCCAATGGGTGAGACTGGATAAGGGCATACTCCCCCCAAACAGATATAACAAAATCTCCAGGTAAAAAATATCCAGATTAAAAGGGATAGAAAATAAGAAATCAATCCCATAATTATTGCTATACGCATCTTGGGTTTCATGCTTGGCGTAACTTTCTATTCAATGATAAACTCAGCAATCCAGTCAGGCCTTTCAGTCTGGTCAATTACCTCATCTCTCCATTTTTCGTCTGTCAAGCGGTCTTTCATCGGCCAGGGAAATTCATAGTAGCTGAACATCGGGCCGACTGCAAGCCCAATTCTGCCGTCCTTTGATGCATGCGCAACAACAACCCAGTCGATTTTTCCTGTGCCAACCTCAAGCACATTTTTGGTATTTGTTTCTGTGTGAACATCTGCAACAATTGTTGTTTTGAATGAATCTTCCTTGCCTGCCAATGAAGTATGTGTTACAACTCCAGGTCCGACTGGCTTGTTGTTTGTTTCAATCGTCAGCGCTGAAGCCAGCTCTTCAATCAACTTATTGAAGGTTGCATCTATACTCTCAATGTAATTGTAGTCTTCCTCTGTAAGTGGTGTGCCTTCAAGCTCTTTCTGTGATATCAGCTGCAGCCTTTCCATCATATCTCTGCTTTGCTCCAAAGATAATTTGACATCTTCAGTAATCACATCTTGTTCTTCCAATCCAATTATGAGATACTCTGTTAGGAATTTTGCCCGTGCATAGAGTTCAGGGTTTGGTTCAACATAACCATAGTATCTGGAGGATATTGGCCCACCAGTGCTTCCAGACAAACCTGTAGCCCTTGTGTAGCTCTGTTTTACGTACAAGATTGTATCATGTCTTAGCTGAGCCCATGATGAAAGCGCTGTTACCAACTCTTTGTTTTTCCATAGCTCTGAATTCATCCAGTTTGGATAGCCAGCAGCTTTCTCTTCCAGCAGAGGCTGGATCATCCACAACCAGCTATTATACAGGTTTTCTGTCCATTTTGCCTGGTCATAATTCTCAACCAGCTGTTTCATCTCACTGTTCTTCTTTGGATAATCGCAAAATTCTGGCGTTTTTTGCTCTTCAAGCAGCTCGTCTGCCCTCCTTGATCCCAAGGCTGACATTACATCAAGCCCGGTGGGCATGAAACGGCAGACTGAATACAGCTCATCTTGTGTTAATCCCCCGCATTCTCCAAATAAGTGCATTCTAAGGGCCAAATCGCATATCTCATTCCAATACTTCACTTTGTTTTGATTCATGTTGCTGCATTTTTCATAGAACTCTTTTGGTTTTGTGAGCACAGGTATTGGCTGTTCATCATTACATGCAAGAACCTCTTGATATTTTTCTGACTCTGGGTTGACGCCAACATTGTTGTAAACGAGTTCAGAGAGCACATGGGAGTCAACTGCATAGCGCTGCCCCATCAGCCTCATGCCTTGCGTGGTGTCTTTGAGGTTGCCTGCAAAGTCAAACTCAAAGCCTCCGAGAATTTTCGGGCCTCTCTGTTCTCTGAGCTCTGCCTGCATCTGTTCTGATATCTGCTGGCTGAGCATTGCATAATCATCAAATCCAGTGCTGAATACTTCGTTGATAGCAGCATCATACTCATAGAATGTGAGGTCATCTGAGGCTCCGGCAAAAAAACCTGTCACTTTGTATATTTTATTCCAAAGCTCAAGAACCTCTGCTGCTTTGACTGACTCTGTAAACAGAACTGCCTGTTTTGTCCAGTCTTCACCATGGACTTTGAAAGTGATCCTGCCAAGCCACATCATGGACTTGAAGTATTGTTGCAACTCCTCGCTTGAGGTGTAATGGCCTCTGGGTACATATTGAGAATAGTCCTCGCAATAGCA
>JAHWHA010000009.1 GCA_019323665.1 Candidatus Woesearchaeota archaeon
CTGCAGCTGGTTATGCCACAAGGTTATATCCTTTGACAAAGGACAGGCCCAAGCATCTGCTTGATGTGCAGGGCAAGCCGATTATTGAGCATATTATCTCTAAAATCCAGGAGCTTGATGATGTTGATGAAATATTTGTGGTGACAAACCACAAGTATTTCCACAATTTTGTGGAATGGGCTCACGGGTTTGAGGGTAAAATCCCTATGAGGGTGTACAATGACGGCACCACTTCCAATGAGGACAGGCTCGGTCAGATAGGTGACATCAAGTTTGTGCTTGACAGGGCAGAATTTGATGATGATCTGCTTATTATTGCTGGCGACAATCTGTTCAATTTCTCTTTGAGAGTTGCCAACACAAAATTCAGGCAGAACAGGAAGTGCTTGAACGCGCTTTATGATGTGCAGACTGCTGAAGCTGCAAGGCAGCTTGGAATAGCAACAATGGATGGCGGCTCACGTATAGTCAGGTTTGAGGAGAAGCCCAAAAACCCAAGCTCAACACTTGCTTCGATGGGTATCTATTTTTTCCCCAAAGAGAAAGTACAGCTACTACATGATTATATTGAAGGAGGCAACAAGCCAGACAAGATGGGTTATTTCATGGAGTGGCTGCTGGAAAAAGACGAGCTGCTTGGACATATCTACACAGAAAAGTGGTTTGACATTGGATGGCATGAGTCGCTTGAGCAGGCTCGCCGCGAATTCAGAGCATAATTTTAAAAATGCTGGATGGTTATGGGTGTACTATGAAAGTTTTAGTGAGTGGTGGTGCAGGGTTTATTGGTTCACATATTGTGGATATGCTAATTGAGAAGGGTTATCAAGTTGTGGTTGTTGACAACCTCTCAACAGGTGACCGAGTAAATGTACATGGTAAAGCGGTGTTCTATGAATGTGATATCACTTCTCCTAAACTGAGAGATGTTTTTGAGAAAGAACAACCTGAGATTGTATGCCATCAGGCTGCACAGATTAATGTGCGCAGCTCAATTGAGGATCCCGTTAATGATGCTCATACCAATAGTGCTGGCAGTATAAATCTGTTGGAATGCTGCCGAGACTTCAATGTTCGCAAGGTTGTTTTTGCAAGTTCTGGAGGAGCTATCTATGGTGAGCCTGTTGAGCTTCCCTGCAAGGAAGCTCATCCAACAAACCCCATATGTCCTTATGGTGTTGCAAAATACTCAACTGAGCTCTATCTCCATTATTATCATAGGATTCATGGTATTGACTATGTTTCACTCCGTTATGCAAATGTATACGGCCCAAGACAGGATCCTACAGGAGAGGCCGGGGTTGTGGCTATCTTCATCAACAACATACTGCATGACAAAAAGTGCAGGATAAATGGTGATGGTTCGCAGACAAGAGACTTTGTGTATGTTGGTGACGTTGCACGGGCAAATCTGATAGCAATTGAAGGTAAGGTTGGAGGTGCATTCAACATCGGCTCTGGCAAAGAGACCTCTGTTAATGAACTTTATAAAAAACTTAAAGAACAAACTCATACTAATGCAGGCAGCTTTAATGGGCCAGAGATTAAAGGTGAGGTAAGACATATCTATTTAGATGCCCATCATGCTGGAGACAAGCTAGGGTGGCATTCGGATGTAGAGCTTGATGAAGGCTTGAGAAAGACTGTTGAATGGTTTAAAATGAAGAAAGTGCTTATCACAGGAGGTGCCGGGTTTATAGGCAGACATCTATGCAAGCTTCACCTTGATGAAGGAGATTTTGTTGTGTGTGTTGATGATTTGAGTTCAGGAGCAAGAGGGAATATCGCTGAGTTTGAGTCTCATCCCAATTTCAGGTTTGTCAAGCATGATGTGAGTGTTGAACTTGATGTGCATACAAAGTTTGACCTGATTTATCATTTGGCTTCTCGAGCCTCTCCTCCTGACTATCAGGAGTATCCTATACACACTATGCTCGCAAACAGCTATGGCACAAAGAACATGCTGGAGCTTGCGCTCAAAAATGATGCTGTGATGCTCTACTCAAGCACATCTGAGGTTTATGGCGATCCTGAGGTACATCCGCAGCAAGAGGATTACTGGGGTAAGGTAAACCCGATTGGTGTGAGAAGCTGCTATGATGAGAGCAAGCGTTTCAGCGAGGCGCTTTGCATGGCTTACATTAGGAAAAGAGATGCAAAGGTGCGTATTGCACGAATTTTTAACACTTATGGACCTTACATGCGGGCTGAGGATGGGCGCGTTGTCACAAATTTCATCAACCAGGCGCTGCTTGGCAAGGAGATTACTGTTTATGGTGACGGTTCGCAGACACGCTCATTTTGCTATGTTGATGATCTGGTAAAAGGACTGAGACTGCTTATTGACTCTGACCATAATGGACCTGTTAACCTTGGTAATCCAAATGAGATGAGTGTGCTTGAGATTGCCGAGAAGATAAAGGAGATGACTGGTTCGAAATCAAAGATTGTTTTCAAGCCGCTGCCCAAGGATGACCCTGTGAGGAGAAAACCTGATATCTCACTGGCAAAAAAAATTTTGAAATGGGAGCCAAAGGTTGGGGTTGAGGCTGGACTGAGGAAGACAGTTGAGTATTTTAGAGAATAAGTCTCAATTAAAGAATAAATCACAACATTCGTATCTGTGCTGTGAGTTGTGTCCAGGCCTCAAAGATTTCTGGTTCTGAGCCATCTTTTATTGAAAGTCTCACATAAGGGTAGCTCCTGTCTGTTCTGCACGTGCCCGGATATCTTTTGTTGACTGAGGCACAGAATTTGGATTTTTCGGAATCACCGGAAGTAATACCCAAGTATTCAACATAGATTAGTTTCATCTCTCTGCCGTCTGAAAGCTTCATGGTCTCCTGTCTTCCATGCACCCCTTCTGTACCCCCTTGAGCTATGTAGATTCTGTCAAACTTGTGTGCCTTTTCAAGGAAGTCTTTTGCATCAGGGCCTGGCGGTTGGAAAATATCGTTAAAAATTGCCTTAACAAGGGTTTTGGCAAATATCTCCAGTTCGTTTGGTTTGAGAGTCAAAATTGAAGCTCCATCAAATCCGAAAACAAAACTCTGCAGATTAGAACTATACCAAAGCTTGTCTGTGCCTGAGCACTGGGTGAATGGGCCTGAATTGGGGCAGTTGACTGTGCTGCTCAGTTCAAGCAGCTTGTATAATTTTGATTTTGTCATGCC
>JAHWHA010000075.1 GCA_019323665.1 Candidatus Woesearchaeota archaeon
GCAGGGCTTGGGGGGGTATCAGACAGGGCCATACGTGTGATTAAAATGCGGAAGTCCAACCATTACAGAGGTCCAAAACCTCTCAGGTTGAGCGAGAAAGGTCTTGAGGTTGTAAATATCGAGAACCTTGGATAACTTGTGCTTGGATAATCAGGTTTAATTTTTATAAGTAATTTCCACAAAATAGATAAATAGCAATATAATTTGTTAAATTAGCATGCTATCGTCATTCTTAAAAAAACTGCTTTTTGCCAGACAATTCTATATGGTGGATGGCAAGATAGAGGTTCTTGGCAAGAGACAGGTGATGCTACCCAGCAATGTACTGGCAGTGCTTGGGCAGAACGGGCTCAGGACTGATATTATCAAGAGTGTTGTGCTTTCAGATTTTCAGCAGTATGCCCAGATGGTGGGGAGCAGTGAGGAGGGCATGTTTAAAAATATCCATAATATTTTTGAGACTTTTGGACTAGGGAGATTGGAGATTGCTGATCTTGACAATGCGAACAAGAGATGTGTTGTTAGAGTTCATGATTCTCCTTTTGAGAAGGCAAACTTGACCCCCGTTGTATTAAGCGGGATGTTTTCTTTTCTGTTTAAAAAGGACGTTAATGCTGTTTATAAGGATGTAAAATTCGGTTTTGAGGAATTTGTTATCGAATAAAAGAGGCTGAAAAAATGACAAAGAACCTATATGCTGGAACCGGAATCAGCACAAATGATAATGCATATCAAGCTGGTAAAGAGGCAGTTGCCAGTGCGATAGAAAAAGCAGGCAAGACTCCGGAATTTGGTTTTGTGTTCTGCTCTGGGGGCAAATATGGGAGAGATGACCAAACAATCAAGGAGCTTGTTAAGGGTGCTCATGAAGCTTTTATGGAGGTTAATCCCAAATGCAAATGGATTGGCTGCACAACTTGCGGCGAGCTGCATGAAGGTGGGTTTTCAAATCAGAGTGTTGTAGCTGCTGTTCTTTCAAGTGAGTATCTGAAATTTTCAAACACAGGTATCAACAAGATTCATGATGATCCTGTGAATTTCGGAATGAAGTTAGCAAAGGATGCTTTGGCTAACTTGGCTACTGATAAGTATCTTGATCCATTTATCCATTTTACTGCTATGAAGAAGAAGACTCCTGAACAGTTGATTAAGATGATTCCTTATACTCTAATTGTGCTCAACACAGGGGTGAGCAGGACTTTGCCTCCAGTTGAGTCAGAATTATTGGAGGGTATCAAGTCGGTTGTGGGGGCCCGTGTGCCAATTGTGGGTGGATCAGCTGCTGATGATGGCCTTATGAAAAAGTCTTATGTTTTTCACGATGGTACTCTGCTTGATGACGGTGCGGTTGTTACAGCTGTATTTTCTGACCTGAAGATTGGATTTGGAGTTGCCCATGGTTACAGACCAGTTGGAAAGGTTGCTTTTGTCTCTGACGTAAGTCCTGACGGGCATGTTGTATTGAAACTGGATAATAGACCAGCTGCTGATGTTGTTGCAGAATGGCTGGGTTTACCCAAGGAAGAAATAGTAAAGATGATAAAGCTACCCACTGGTGCTGAGATTGTGGCTTTAAATGCTATTGCACAGAAGAATCCGCTGGCTAGTTCAGAGAATTCCAGCAATTTTACGCTCAGAGTTCCTGTGGGAGTTACACCTGAGGGAGGTATTGTTTTTGCACCGAGGATACGGAAAAACTCTGCTTTGTATCTAATGGAGGGTGATAAGCAGAGCGTGCTCAATGCAGCGGACGTGCTAATCAAGAATGCAAAGAATGATTTTGTTATTAAGGAACCTGCGTTTGGATTGTTTTTTGATTGTTCGCTTAGATGGTTCATTCTATTAGAGGAGGTTGGAAAAGAGGCGGAGCAGCTGTCGAAGAACCTTGGCAGTCCTTTTATTGGGTTTTATACCTATGGTGAACTGGCAGCTGAGAAAGGTGAGACAGCAAGTCTGTGTAACCAGACTCTGGCAGCCTTGATTATTTCAAATGAGATATATGCAGGTGATTAATTTATGCTAAGACCAATATCAGATGAAGATGTGCAAAGAGTTGTTGGAATTGTTTTTGATCCTCAATTAGGATCCAAGTATTGGCTGGATGTTGAAAAGGAGCTTGGTTTGGATGTCAGGGAAAATGTGACGACATTCGATGATCTTAGTAGTGTTTTGGGAAGTTGGATGTGGGAGCATCAGTCAAGGTTTGATGGAGATCTTAAAACTTTGGATATGCGATTGTTTGTTCCTTTGAGTGTACAGCGTAATGGTTCATACAATGTGACAGGAGAGACAGGCGGCACCACAGGCAAAGCAAAAAGAGGGGTTTTCAATAAAGCAGTTTACTGGGATAGAATGATAGAGGCAACAAAGTCTGAACTTGACAAGAGAAATATCCCTCGGGGTGGAAATTGGTTATGGATTGGTCCCACTGGTCCACATTCAATTGGTGATTATGCTAAAGATATTGCCAGAGCATATGTATCGGATGGACAACCTAGTCCTTACGTATTCACAGTCGACCTTGACACGAGGTTTATCAAGCTTCTAGGAATTACACTGAGCAATCCAAATACCCCTGGAGAAAAAAAAGCAGGAATAAAATATTCATTGGACATGTATCTAGCTCATATTTTGCATCAAACTCAGCCAATTTTAGATAGCCAGGAGATAAGCAAGGTTTTCACAACAGCAACTATTCTCACTATACCACCTGTTGTGAAATATTTGTCTAATACGGGTCTTGATGCCATTCTACATGGAGGTACTGCGCTTGATGCGGACACTCACAAGATTTTAGTGGAAGAGGATTATAGAGGTATTCCTTTAATTGGGGTTTACGGAAGTTCAATAACTGGACCCAATCTGCAGAAGCCCCGCGAAGAGGATGATGATTGGGAACTTGTGTATATCCCTTTCCAACCGTTCCTGCATGAGGATGTTGTGGATAAAAATGGTGATCCTGTTAAATTTGGTGAGGAAGGCCAGGTGAGGATCTGGAGATTAACTGAGGATTTTCTAATCCCTGGTTTTCCTGAGAGAGACAGGGCATTGCTTGTTGAGCCTTATGGTAGGTACGCTGAAGAGTATCCTTGGCCATGGCTAAAAGGTATTTACAGTCCGTACATTGCTGATAATCCTGAAGCAAAGGGTGTATATTGAATGCTGAAAGTGCCAGTTAAAAGAGGAAGTCAAGATTATTTTACTGAGAGGACTCAACCTATCTTGGCTTATGACTGTTCAGTAATTGGTGAATCCTCGATGGCTATTGGCAGGCTTGCTGATAAGGCTGCAGAGCATACAAGGGATGCATTTGATGTTATGAGGAGTATGCCTTCTGCTGAGTTGTTTGTTTTATTAAGTGAGGCGGGGAGGATTTTCAGGGACCAGGATTTGTATTTTGGAGATAAAAAGCTAACCCCTAATGAGAGGGATAAATTGGTGACTCTTTCAACAGGTTTGCCTATATCCACTGTGCAGACTTGCAGGCAATTTCTTGGTGATGCCCTCGAAAATATGCAAGGAGTGATTGCTGCTCAGATGCCAAACAATGATATTGGCTATCTTGATGATTATGTGGGTGTTAATTTTGCCTTTGTTCCAGCTGGCAAGAATCTAGGCGTTATATGCCCAAGCAATCATCCTAGTGTGAATGCTGTCTGGCTCATGGCATATGCGAGCAAGATGCCAGTTGTGTTAAAACCTGGGAGCGAAGATCTATTTACTCCCCTGATGTTGACAGAGGCATTATACCAAGCCGGTTTGCCTGAAGATTCTTTGCATTATCTTCCACATCCACAGCCTGATAATGGAAATTTTGTTAGAGAGTTATTTAGTGCAGTAGACCTGGGGATGATATTTGGTTCGCAGAGTGTTGTTAGCCAATACAGGAATAATCCCAGTATCAAAACCTATGGTCCAGGGAATTCAAAGTCTGTAA
>JAHWHA010000076.1 GCA_019323665.1 Candidatus Woesearchaeota archaeon
CATCACCAATTATGACTTTGGTTATATCTTTGCTGTTTACGTTAACTTTAAATCTCAGAGCATGAGTTGGATATTTATTTCTGATAACTATATCGTTTGTTCCCTCAAGGTAATGATTGTTGTAGCCAGCTTTGAGTTTGATATTCTCTTCAATAGAAAACTTATTTCTTAGGATTGCTGAAACCAGATGATAAAAATCACCTTGGTTGCATTTAGCGCATATGCTCTTCTCTTTTTTTATCAGCAGTTTGGGGATGCCTGGATATAGGCGCTCAGAGACAAGGTATGTTCCATCTCCACCATAGCTCACAACAAAGTCTGGGCATTTCTCATTGTATTCAAAGTCCACTAGTTGGTTTTTTAGCTCAATCAAGTCTTCTGGGTCGCGGACGATTATTGCCACTTGTTTCATGTAGTATATACAAATAGCTGTAAATATAAAATTCTTTTGCTCGAAGAGCTACAAAAAATATTATTCAGAGAATATTGGAAAAAAACACAGCATGAAATGTGAGCAAACAAATATAAACCCAGGCTTGTGACCAAATGGTATGAAGACCATCTTTGTTGAGACACGTTCAGAGACAGATGTGAAGTTACCTGCTTCTTGCATAAGGCAACTTCCAGACAAGATAGCACTTTTTACCACAGTGCAGCATGTCCACAAGATAAAGGATGTAAAAGAATTTCTTGAGAAAAACAAAAAAAAAATAAGCCTGCTCAAGGGCAGCCATTCAAAATATCAAGGTCAGATCTTGGGGTGCGATGTGGACAAGATCAAGGCTGGTGATATCGAGGCTTTTTTATATATTGGTACCGGCAGATTCCACCCAATGCAACTCTTGCTCAAACACAGCAAACCTGTTTTTGTTTTCAATCCGATCTCAAAGAGATTCTATGAACTTAAGGATAATGATATTGATAATCTGAGGAAAAAACAGAAAGGCGCACTGCTCAAATTCCATGCCTCAGAAAAAATTGGTGTGCTGATAAGCACAAAGCCCGGCCAGTATAATCCAAAAGCTGCTGAAAAATTGGAAAAGAAGTATCCAGATAAAGAGTTTTATATGCTATTGTTTGACACCCTTGACTACAGCCAATTGGAGAATTTCCCCTTCATTGAATGCTTTGTCAATAGTGCATGCCCTCGCATCGCCTATGATGAGGCAGATAAATTTCCAAGGCCTGTTATTAACATTGAAGAGCTGCTCTGAAAACAAAACCTTTTTATTCTAGTCTCCTTAGGATTATTTAATGGCAAAACTAACTGATGAACAAAAAAAGAGGATTAGAGAGCAGGAGGAAAAGGTCAAACAAGAAAGGAAGCTATGGGGTGAGATAAAGCAGATGCCTGATGAAGACAACAGATTCAAGCGGCTGCTAGATAGGCTGATAACTCTCCCAAAATATAAGAAAACTAAACAGCCTGCTAAAAAAAAGAAGCCAAAGTCTAAGAAGAGATGAGCTTTTTCTCTTTGTCAATTTCAAAGATTTTACCAAGAAAGCTCTCTGCAACATAGATGTTTGTAAGTGTGTGTTGTGTTATTTCAGTTGTCCTATAGTTGCCACCGAACATCGCCAGATACAATATCAGCTGGTCTGCAAGATAGGCATCAACAGGTGCTTTATCCAATATCCCAAGCAGGTTCACTGCTGCCTCTTTGCCAACAAGCTCTGCTCTTTTTCCTCTCTCTCCAAGCCCATCTGCGCCTAATATAACACCTGAGTTATATTCAGCCCAGAGTGTTATTCCTGAACCAGGTGAGAGTGACTCTGAATACTCTGTTTTGATGTCAAGAAGGCAATTGCATTTACTGAGCGCAAGTTTTGCAGCCTTTGCTTGGCGCTCGGCGACTCTGGCATTCTCAAGTAATGAGGATGCATGGGAGACTCCTCTGATCATTTTAAGTTTTCCAGTCTCAACGATTCTTAGCTTTGCTGCCCTTGCCCTGGCTACCTCCCAAAGCTCTTCAAAATCCTTGTAATCACAGAGCTTGTATCTCGGATTGATTGTGATATCAACTCTGCCGCCCCCTTTGGGATAATAGCCGCGCTGCACCGCTTCAGCTTGGACATCTGCATATGGTTTGAGTTTTGGGAGGAACACATTTGTAAAATAATCAAAAGGCATGCTCTTAAGTGTATCTGTGCCACCCTTTATCCTAAAACGGACTTTGCTGTCAGCAAATATTGCGGGCAACAATAATGACTGCAGTAACAGCGTTATTGAGCCAGCTGTGCCAATATCCACAGATATTGTCTGCGCCTCTAGCCTGCGTGGGGTAAATTCAACTCTGGTTGAATGGAGCTCAGCGCCTGTTACCTCTGCTTTGCAGAGCCGCTGGCACGCCTCAACACTCTTGAGATGCTGTGCCCTAAGCCCAGGGTTGTCTCTATTTTTTCTTATATCACAAACGGTGAATGGTTTTAATGTGAGAGCAGAAAGTGCAAGCGCATTCCTAATTACTGAGCCTCCTCCTTCGCCAAATGATCCATCCAGTTCTATCATAAGCAGAATTATTGTTGCTTGATATATAAAACTTACCAGTTGTCAAGTACAGCAAGCTGTTGATCAAGCAAGTCAAGCTCACTGAAGTCAAGCTCTTTCTCTATTGAATCTATTTCAATCAGCTCAGAAAGCATTGCATCAACCTTTGCATCAGAAATCCCTTCCTGCGTGCATTGCCACTCACATTTTCCCTGAGTGCAGCTCCAGGCACCTTCACATTCGATGTGGTTAAGGCTTTCGCAGTCAGATGCACAATGGCAAATGAATGGCCGCTCTTCAGAGCAGCCACCCAGCAAAAGCAGTGCACTTATCATTATAAGTTGGATATGCTTTAAAATTGGTTGCATCTTGTTCATGCCCATTTGCACTCAGACTCGACACAGATGCAGCTAAGATTATATGATTCTGCATTGTAACACTCTATATATTCGCATGTTGTGACTACTATTTCCTCTGACTTGCTCTGGCAAACCTGGCCTGAGCATCCACTCTCTATACAATCACCGTCTGCTGCGCAGCTACCCAGTGTTGAGCTTCCACAGAACTCAACTAAAACCTCTTCCTCCTGCTGCACCTCATCTCCATCTTCGCAGGCTGTTATTTTGCCCCCACCTTCCCTGTAAGATTTCACTATCTCCTTAAGCTTGTTATGTGCCTGCAAAAGTGCTCTCTTGGCAAGTTGCACCTCTCGGTTTGCCTCAACCAGTTTGGCATTGGCCTGTGAAACCTCTCCATTGTATTGAAGCTGTTTTGCGTCTGCGATATGCTGCTTTGCGCTCTCTGAATAGGTTTCAGCCGCAGCAATTTGTTCCCTGAATTGAGCAATCTGCTGCTCCAGGGCCTCTCCAGCTTCAGGATCATCTATTGAATCAAGCGAACATTCAAGCTGATACTGGAGATGCTGCATCCTCATAACAAGCCCATAGGTTTTTGCATGGACGGCTCTAATAGTTAACCGATTGGCAATCGGCCGCACCTCCTGCCATATTCCCAGAATAGGGGGGCCAGCTGGTGCGGGCGGACAATGTGCTGAACGTGCGCCGAGGCGCAATGCCAAGCTCGATGACCCGCCCGGAACAGGCGGGTCGTGAATTCCGTCTCGCTGCCCATGCGGTACTGGCCTGGCTGGGGCC
>JAHWHA010000077.1 GCA_019323665.1 Candidatus Woesearchaeota archaeon
GCAATCCATTCTGCTGCAAGCCATTTATGTGTTCAGCAACAAGGCCAACAGCCGTGTCAGGCTTGCCCCGGTAACTCATCCCATTAATCTCAGTATCAAACTCTCTGATTTCTTCAAGATGGTTGGGAATGCTGTTCTTAGAAGGAGCCACAAACCTTGTTTGATAATCAAGCTCATGGGCAATAATCATAGCATTAATGCAGCCTGCAACATGGGCATCATTGCCAAGCGGGTGGAACAGCGCAGTTTTTTTCCGGACCATTTTTCATAGGTGTTTCAGTGAGCTTTCCTAATATTGTCAATGTGATATGCAAGCAGCTCATCAGATACAAAACCATTCTTAAGCATATGCGCAATCTCACTGCTTGATTTTCCCTCAAGCCCAAGGCTTTCTGGAGTTCTGCCTGCTGATAAATCATCTAGCCTTCTTCCTGTGAGCAAGAAAGCAATATTATTTGCATTTTGTATCGAGTCAAGGGTGAAAGGCATTAAATCAGGCTGAAGCTCAGCAAGAGGCTGGGCAGTAAAAGGCACCTCTTCTAAGATATACCGCGTCAGCTTGCCATTCCTATCAATCAACTCAGGGCAGCCAATTTCAGCATAAGCAGGATTCTCCTGAATAGCCTCAATAAAAGAGTTGTGATTTGTATTTTCATAAAGCCTTGACATTAAAGTCCTGCCGCACCAGGCATCAATTCCAAAAACAGCATTAAGAGCAGCAACGCGCTCATCATCAATTCTTTGAATAGCCTCGCGGATCACAGGATTCTTTGGCAAATCAACATAATACTTCATTTTCGGAATTGGAAATAATGGAAACCCCCAGGTTGTCATCGCAACATGCAGCATAACTGCAATTGTGCTGGCTGCTGTTGTGAATCTCACATCCCTGTCCTTTTCAGAATTATCACTTTCAAGTCCTTTGGGCTCCCTTTCAATAGCTTTGTATGCAGGAAACACATTTCTAAGCTCCCTTGCAAGCAGAGTAGTATAACTTTCTGGAATAGCTGCAACACCTGCCCAATCCTTGCTTCCAAGAATATGAACAAGACTCTTCACCTCTGGATCAATCCTGCTTGCAACAGGCGAGGTTGCAGCGGCTGCAAAAATAATTTTGTCATTACAGCACTCAACTAAATTTGCCAGTTCCTGCTCAGGCAGGTTATCCCTTTCACTTTGCACATGCAGCTGTGCATAAAATCTGACCATTGCTTCCCAAGCACCCAAAAATCTCTCTGGGCTAAAAACGAGATTCAGTCCTCCTCTATGGTTATACAGAAGATCCTGGTTGTTATATATGAAATTTGCCAATCTCTCAGCAATCTTGCTGTGGGCATTGGCAGTAGTACAGACAATTACATAATTAGGTAGTGCAGATGTCTCTGAAGAGCCTTTCATCGCCAGCTCAAAATCACTTGTAACAAGGTCAAGGAAATTTCTTATTCTTACCTTATCTCCATGCTCATAGATGGTATTTTGCAGCTCATCTTCCAAGCCATTTTGATATCTCTCTGGCCTGAATATTCTCTGCCTAGATTTCAAATCAAATTCCATGATGCAGAGGCCCATCTGATCCCTGTAATCGAAACTTGGATTTCTTTCAGAATATGTCTGTGCTGCAACAATCATTGGCTCAGTCCGGCTTGCGCTGCGTGACCAGCCTCTCACTTCAACTGGGTTTCCCAAAATATCCCTTGCAGTAGTTGCTATTGCTCCAAGAGCTTTTCCTTCGTTTCCCATGCCAGCAATAAGATATTTGTTTTGGTTCTCCATTTTAAAAAAAATGCTTAATAATTCACAGCTATTGCCATAGCTATAAAGCGCACTGTGATGTGCGGCTGACAGATACCTCTTTTTATCAAAGCCTTTTGAAGTTTGAAGGGTGTCTATTCCTCTTCCATCCTAATTACCCCTATTGATACCATGCTTCCTGCATTGGTGGGCAATTCATGAACTGGTCAATAAGCCCTCCATAAGGTGGTAAATTAGTATGACGCTGCTCATTTGGGTTGTAAAGCTTGCCGGCAAGATATGCCTCAAGTTCACCCCTGCCAGTAACAATCTGGGCATATAAGCCGCCGCGCTGTGATGCCCCAGCTGCTGCCACTTTTTTTGTGGTCTCATCTCTAGGCCTCACAGTTAATTTTCTTGGATCAAGATGATTCACATATAACCCTATATTAAGTACTGTGCCAGCAACATCCAAAGCTATTGCTCCATCAACATCCTTGACTTGGTCTAGCCAATCCTGGAAATCAGGATCTGAGATTCTGCGGGGATTTGCTCTTGGATTATAGTCACCCTGGCCATCCATTTTTGTGGTCATTGATCTTATAAGTGCTTCATCTCCCATTATAAAGAAAATACTTTTCTTCCCTTGGTTCCTGGCATTATACTCTCGAGCAATACTATCCAGAGCACTCATAGTTGCCTGGTTTGGAGATAAACAATATTCTGCAAATGGTGGTTTCCAGTTTTCTGCTTTTGGCACACGCTCCCTATGACCATACTCAGGCAAAGAAGCCCTGTTAATAAACTCTTCAAGATTAAGCACCTCTCCCTTAACCATACGATTGGTTGTTGGTGTGTTTTTGGTTGCAGTAACTATCTTACCATTCTTCATACCAATTATTGCACCATTATACTGCCTGCGAAATGCCCATGTGTCCGGGGCATGATATGTCAATGAGGTGCTCGAATGCCCTCCGCAGCCATTGTTATCATCTCTTTTTTCAGAATCCTGATAAGCGTTTGTATTAACAGCCATAACCCTGCCCTCAAACCCGTACAAAGGCTTGCCATCTGGCCCTAAAACAAAAGCCCCGTTGTCTCCCCAGTTCTGCCAAACCCTATCATCCAGGCCAGGCTGACCATTGTGATAAACCACAGGATTGTCGCTTGTATTGAGCAGCGCCAGATGCTTTTCTGCATCACTTGGGGTGGTAATTATAACACTTATTGGCCCATAGCGCTTGTCATCAAGCCTGTCCAGCATTTGAGAATATATTAACTGGACTACCTCAATTGGGACTCGCTGATCGTCAGAAACCTGTTTTTTAACCATTTTGGTTGTATTTAATTAATTTATTTGGCTGAATTTGTGTTAATTATACCCCTATGTAATCTCTATTCAATTTAGAATATGTTTAAACTATATAAATCTTTTGTTTATATAACCAATCTCACTTATTTTTACTTATTTTAAAAAAATAAGGTTGAATAATTGTCCTTTTTTTATTTAAACTATATAAAAATGCTTATTATTTCTGATTTGACCTTGTGACATATATTAGAATAGCTTAAAACCTTCGACAAAACTAAAACCTTAAATATCACAAATCGTAGGAAATACAAAAAAAGAGGAAAAATGGATCCGCTTATCATAATTTTACTGTGTTTAACTGCATCCTATCTTTTAAGCGAGTTCTTTGAAGGTCTGAGGTTACCTCGTGTATTGGGGAGCCTTTTTGTTGGATTGCTTCTTGGATTGCCTGTGGTAAATGAGTTTATTTTTGATGCATACTCTTTGAAACTTATTGAGGCTTTCGCAGATCTCGGCTTAATTTTCATTATGTTTTTTGTTGGGTTGGGTTTAGAGGTCAGCGAGTTGCGCAAGAGTGATAAGAATTCTATTTATAATGCGATTTTTACAGCACTTGTGCCCTTTGTTATTGGCTATTTTGCTGTGCTGCTGCTTTGCCATACCTCAGTGATAAGCTGTGAAAACCCAGCTATTATTGGGCTCATAGTTGGGGGTATACTTTGCGTAACAGGGGAGATGGCTTCTATTGATCTGCTTACGCATGCAAATGCATTAAAGACAAGATTGGCTAAGAAGATATTGGTAGCTGATGTTTTTGACAACTTTGTTGAGGCTTTGCTTATCTCATTCCTGGTGACATTTATCCATTTTCTGCAGAATCCTGTGTATGGGATCCTGATCATAGTGTTTGATCTGATAATCTTCTTTCTCATGGTTTATACTGCAGGGTTTGTGGTGCTGCCATTTGTGCTGCGATTCATTAAAAGGAAGCAGCCAAAGCTTGATCTGTTTGTGGTATCGCTTATCCTTAGTCTGTTCCTGGCTGTAGCCTCTGAGTATCTTGGTATTGGGAGTATTCTTGGGGCGCTAATAGCTGGTATGCTTATGAGATACGGGCTTGTGAAAAGCAGTGTGTCGAAGAGGATGCAGCATGAGATAACAGATGTTATGGAAATAACAACTTTTGGTTTTGTTGCACCTTTCTTTTTTGTGTGGGTTGGCATGCAGGGCAACTTCTCCTTCCTCATCACAAATCCATGGCTTGCAGTTGTGCTGGGGATTGCGGCTTTTGTTGCCAAGCCTCTTGGTAGTGTTGTTGGAGAGCTGCTGAGCAAAGGGCGTGTTGTTGAAGGGCTGACAGTTGGCTGGGGTATGAATACTAGGGGCGCAGTGGAGTTGATTGCTGCTGAGCTTGCCTGGCAGAACGGGCTTATCAGTGGTGAGTTGTTCTCTGCGCTCATCTTCATTGCCTTCATCACAACCATTATAAGCCCTATGTTCTTTTCATTCTACTTCAAGAAGTATTATTCAAAGAAGAGGCGAGCATGAAGATACTTGAGATTTTTCAGAGGCTTGAGGGCAGTGATTGTTTCAGGCAGTGGCGGAATGGCAAGCAGATGGTGCTTCTTGCACATGCTTTCAACACTATAGAAAATGGAGATATAGGTGAGTGGCAGGTTGGCTATTACAATCCTTCATCCCAGCTTGTGAGTGTTTTTGAGGTTAGCAAGAGTGTCAGACTGGTAGCAGAGGATGAGGCTTTTGCTGCTGGCGCAGCAGGAGTGAAGCTGCTGGACATCAACAGGATAAAAATCGATTATGAGGTTGCGTTAGGAGTTGCGCTCGGTTTGCAGGCTGAGAAATACCCTCAGGTTTCTGATTCAAAGACTATTCTGATATTGCAGAATCTTGAGCTTGGTCAAGTTTGGAATATAACCTTTGTGAGCCCCGGGCTGGAGGTGCTTAACATAAAGGTTGGTACTGAAATGGGCGAGATAATTGAAGAATCCTTGAAGCCACTTTTCAGTTTTAAGTGACTGCTATTTTTATTAACTTTCAAATGAGACAATCTTGTTTTATAAAGCTTCACTTTTTTGTTTTCCCGACGGAATAATAACCCTCTGCAAACTATATTTTTAATTTTGATAGTCTTTAAATACCACTCATGTTTTTAATAGATTATTCTGTTTTACCCAGGAAAAGAGTGATAGCAAAAGAGGTGTTTAGGTGCAGAACGGCATTAGCTATAAAACCATTTTAAGCAACAAAACATTGGCAGAGTTTGTCAAGGATGACACTCTTGAGATGGAAGAGGAGTGAGCTTTTTCTGATTTGATTTTTTTAGATTTACACTAACATTTTTAATTAA
>JAHWHA010000078.1 GCA_019323665.1 Candidatus Woesearchaeota archaeon
CGAAGAGAATTTATTAATAAGTCAATCATTGCAGCAGCAGGACTAGCTATTGGGGCTAGGGCATTGAATGATTTGTTTCTGGCAAATCCGGCAAAACTCTTCCAGTTTGGCAGAGAACCTGGTAATGAAGAATTTATTAAGGAAGCCTATTACTATCAGAACAGAGGAAGCGCTGTACAGTGTCTACTCTGTCCGAAAGAGTGTACACTAAGCAACAACACAAGAAGCATCTGCAGGGCACGCTATAACAAAGACGGAATTTTGTACACATTAGCATATGCAAACCCATGCTCAATGCATGTAGACCCTATAGAGAAAAAACCTTTATACCATTACATGCCCACAACAACCTCATTCTCAATTGCCACTGGCGGATGCAATTTCACGTGCTTAAATTGCCAGAACTGGGAAATCTCACAATCAAACCCAGACGAGCTTGAGACAATAGAAGTTAAGCCAGAGGCTGTTGTTGAAGCAGCACAGAGAGCAAACTGCAAAACCATTGCTTACACTTATTCTGAACCAAGCATATTTTATGAATATATGCTTGACACCAGCAGGCTGGCGGCAGAGCAAGGGATTAAGAATTTGTGGATAACCAACGGCTACCTCAATGAAAAGCCATTCCGAGAGTTTTCAAAATACCTGGGAGCAGCGAATGTTGATTTGAAGGGATTTGATGACAACTTCTATATCAAGGTGTGCTCTGGGACACGTGACCCTGTATTAAATACCTTGAAAATCCTCAAAGAACAAAAAAACTGGTTTGAGGTTACGCATCTGATGATTCCAACACTCAATGAAGACATGGACAAGTTAAGAGAGATGGCAAAATGGATATATAAAAACCTTGGTACAGATTACCCATTGCATTTCTCAAGGTTCAGCCCAGCATACAAATTAACACATTTGCCTGCAACTCCTGTAAAACTGCTTGAAGCGGGAAGAAAGATTGCAGTAGAAGAGGGCATCAAATATGTGTATATCGGCAATGTGCCTGGCCATGAGGCTCAGAACACATACTGCCCAAATTGCGGAAAGATTGTAGTCAAAAGAGAAGGTTACGCAGTGGGTTTGACAAATCTTAATAACAGTGCATGCGTAAATTGTGGTGAAAGTATTGCAGGGATCTGGTCTTAGCTGTACTAGCTGCTTTACTGATACTTTGTCTCAAACCCAAGCTCCTGTATAGTCCTCTGCCTCACCCAAGATTCACTCATGTGAGGGTACTGAAGATGCAGTATCTCATGTTTCTTGACCTCAACGAAGTCTAAGCCATGCAGCGAATCCAGAATCTTGATCACATTGGTGCCAAGATATGCAACCCCCAAAACACCGTTGCCAAGCTCAGACTGGGGAACACGCATAATTGTTATCCAGTCAGGCGTGAAGATGTAATAGTCTGCCTTCTTGATCTCAGGCCTCTGATCAACATAATAATATACAACTGCTTTCTTCTCCTCTTCTTCTGACAGCAATTCATAATGTTTCTTTGATTTATCAGACAACTGTTCTTGCTCCAGTCTATCTTTTTCAAGCCTTTCTGCCACAGACCAAATATCTCTGACTTTATCAGAGAGAAGCTCCTCAAGATTGACACTTGCTCTTTCAGCTGAAAACTCTGCCTCCTGCTCCCATTTCTCAATAAAACTAGAACAACTATCTGCTTGAAAAATCTCAATCCCGGAAACAAAATAACTTGGATTCCAGCTTAGAAAAAAATCACGGATAATTGAGCTAACAAGCTCCTGAGTGTTAGTTGGTTTTTTAACTATCTCTATCAATTCAAGCTTATGCGAATTTGGATTCAAACCAGCCATTCCAGTCTTGAAAACCAATATTGTTTAAAAAGCTTTAGCTAAATAAATCGCAAAAAATATAAGCAAAATTTGCTTATTCGGAAATTCATGGCAAGAAAAACAAAAACCTCAGATATAATCATAATTAAAAGGAAAACCCTCCGGACTTTGGCAATAACAATAATGATCATTGGAGTGATTACAGTTCTAATAGCTAACTCTCAAGATGAGGGAACTAAGGCTCAGAAATCAAAAGTGATAAGAGAGCCAGCAGTCGCAGGCACCTGGTATCCAAGCTCAGCAGAAGAGATGGAAGCACAGTTAAACCAATTCTATGCAAACGCACAACAAGAGACATTGCCAGGCGAATTAAAAGCATTGGTTGTTCCGCATGCAGGCTATATCTATTCAGGGCAGGTGGCCGCAAACGGCTTTAATTTAGTTAATGAAAATATTGAAACAGTCATAATTCTAGCACCTGCACACAGAGTGCCTTTCAAAGGTGTTTCAACACCAAATGCCACTCACTACAAAACACCGCTTGGAGAGATCCCAATAAGCGAAAAGGCATTTGAGATGCTTGAAAACGAGCAACTTATAGTCTCAATACCAGAAGCCCATTTACAGGAACATGCAATAGAAGCAGAGCTGCCTTTGCTTCAACATAAGCTCAATGATTTTGAGATTATTCCCCTGCTTGTGGGTGATGCTGATCCGGAGCAGCTTGCACAAGTGGTTTTGAAATACCTTGATGATAAAACACTAATAGTTGTAAGCACTGACCTCAGCCACTATTATCCATATGGTAAAGCAGTAAATATTGACAAAAACTGCATTGATGCAATTCCGGCACTGAATTTTGAAGCCATGGAGCCATGTGAGGCATGCGGTAAAAAACCCGCTTTAGCACTTATGCATATTGCACAGACTAAAGGCTGGAAAGGCAAGCTTATTGACTATAAAAACAGTGGAGACACAGCTGGCGAGAAAAGCGCAGTAGTTGGCTATGCATCAATCGCATTCCATGAAGAAGGCATATCAGAAGAGGCAAAGCAAATTCTATTGGATATTGCCAGGACTACTATAGAAAACCATCTTAGCGGGAAAGAGCTTCCAAAGCTAACACCAGGTGAATATCCAGAGTCAATTAAAAAGGTGCAAGGCTGCTTTGTAACCCTCAATAAAGGCGAGGAGCAGGCATTAAGAGGGTGTATTGGCCACATATTACCACAGACAGAGCTTTACAACTGTGTGCAGCAAAATGCAGTAAGTGCAGCTGTAAATGACCGCAGATTCCAGCCAGTGCAGTATTCTGAATTAGATGATATTGAGATTGAGATTAGTGTGCTGAGTGTGCCAAAGCTGGTGGAGTTTAGTACACCGCCAGAGCTGCTTGACAAACTGACACCACTCAAAGATGGGGTTGTGATTGAATACAATGGCCGAACAAGCACATATCTCCCCCAGGTTTGGGAACAGCTCCCAATCAAAGAAGACTTCTTGTCAAGACTCTGCCAAAAACAGGGCTCGCCATCAGATTGCTATGCAAGGCAGGGTGTTAAGATTTATTCATATCAGGCAGAGGTTTTTGCTGAGAGTAAATAAACTTTAATTTCTTACAGTAATTAGCACACCAGTTAGTAAATTTAATCCAGCAACTGCAGCACAAGACCAAACAACACCAACGAGGGGAAGCACAAACGCAGTAACAACAAGAGCTCCAACACTCGCCCCGATCAAATCAGCACTATACAAAGAAGCAGCAGTCCTTGACACGCCTTTGAAATCCAACTTTGAAGCCAAGGGAAACTCCATACCAACCAAAAAAGCCAAGACAAATACAAGCAATGGCATAAAAAACCATGCAGCAATCTTAAGCAATAACAAGTTTTCAATCCTGCTGAATAATATTAAAAGAAAGGGAAGCACAATCGAGAAAACAGCAATACCAAATTCCAATATTACCATTGTCTTTTTTGACCTCACCCTAAGTTTTCTATTCATATAATAAGAGCCTGCACCTAGCCCAGCCATGAAAACACTAATAAAGATTCCAACCATATGGTACACATAACCATACAGAATCTGAAAACCAATCAGCAGCACAAACTCAAGGCTAGAGGCTGCAAAGCCAGTTGTGAATATTGCTTTCTGAACAGAATTAAGCCTTATGAAAAAGACCAAAGCAGTAAACAAAACTGCACCAAGCACCAGCCAAATATTTACTTTAAACTGGCTAATCCAATACAGAAGATGATAATAGTAACTTACTGGAACAAAATCATGATTTTGTTTTTCATTTGTATCCATTGACTCCATAACAGCATCGATTCTGTCCTGAGTAATAATCCCCTTGAGATAAGCCTCGTTGACATACTCAGTCTCAATCCCATTTCCCAAAATCTTTTCAACAATATTATAACCAATTTCATTGTCAGAGCCAATAAAGTAATTCCTGTTGCCCGGCACAACGATAACATTACTAAAAACACTTGAAAAGGAATTATACAAAGCAGAATTAAGCCTGCTAATCTCAGCAGAATAGTAATTGGCAGGAGCACTAACACTAAAACCAGCAACACCCCCATTATTCAGAATCTGTTTGAGCTCATTAAAAAATTCCACAGTGTATAATCTGTTGAGCTGCGCAGTGCTTGGGTCAGGCAAGTCAATGACAACAACGTCATACTTATCAGCAGTTTGCCTAACAAACAGCTTTGAGTCCATATTGATAATATGGATTCTGCTATCATCAAGACTCGATGTAAACTGCTTGCCCGTTTCAATAATCTCTGGGTCAATCTCAACATAGTCTAGCTTTTCCACATCATATTTCAATATCTCATCTAATGTGCCTGATATGCCCCCGCTTATCAACAGCACATTTCTTGGATTATCATGCTGGCTCATAACATAATGCACCACTTCCTCATTTGCAATAATATTTGAAGTCGCAAACAAAAACTGCCCATTCTCAAAAAAACTCAGTTCATCATACTTTTCAGTTACTACAATCCTGCCGTAGAGTGACTCCTTCTGAAAAACAATATTCTGTCCAGGAAAAAGCTTATTGCTGGTCAAAGAATCCAAATCACCCACTGCCCCAACAGCCAAACCACAAATCACAAGAGCAATCAATGAATATCCAAATAGTCTGTTTTTAAAACTGAAGGAAACATAGAGTGTTGCTACCATATTCAATACAAAAAGCAACATAATGCTTTGAAATGGATTTAGCACACAAACCAAAACGAAGCTGAATAGCAAGCCGCCAATAATGTCACCAATATTGTCAATAAAATACACCCAGCCAATCTGTTCTGCGTCATCTTTTTTAGAGAAAAGAGTGCATGCCAATGTGAGCAAAAACCCAGAAACAAGGCAATATGGCAGCAAAACAAAAAAAGAGAATAAGAACAAACCACCTGTTCCAATAAGCTCACCAGGCAGGAATAGTCTGTACCTCAACAGACGTATTGCTGCAATCTGGAAAAATGGCAAAATAGCAATTGTACACTGTGCAAAAATAAGTATTGAGATCTTTGATTTGATACGTACAGCAAACCTTCCCAAGTAACTTCCAATACCAGTGAGCAAAAGCCAGTTGCCAAGCACAACTCCCAGCACCAACTCATTGCCCTGAAGAACATTCAGGAACTCGCGCATCAAGATAATCTGTACAATAACAGATGATATGCCCAAAGAGGTAATTGAAACAAATAGTATTTTCTGTCTTTTTGACAACCTCATAAAATAAATATAGTTCTTAGAATATAAAAAACTTGGTATCTAAGCAGCACTGCACCGCTTCTTCAGCTCTTCCCATTCCTTATCAACATGCTCCTGGATCTTCTTCAACATATCCTCATTCCCAGGCCTAAACAAATGGGCAAAGCGCCTCTGCGGCTTAAGCCAGTCAGTCACAGGCACCTTTCTCTCGCCAGGATCATAGTTCAATTTCCATTGACCGTTCTCAATCTCATCCAAAGGCCAGAAACAGATATCTGTGGCAAGCTTGGCAATCTTGACAGTCTCCCAATAGGGGAACACCCAGCCAGCTGTGCAGGGCGTTAAAATATTCATAAAACTTGGGCCTAGAGTCTCAAAAGCCTTGGTTGCTTTCATTATGGTATCATTATAATTATGGATAGAAGCCTGGCAGACATACGGGATATTATGGGCAGCTACCACCTTGGTTAAATCTTTTTTAAACTCCTGCTTGCCTTGTCTAACCTGACCAGCAGGGTCAGTTTTAGTTGATGCACCAAATGGAGTTGCAGAGCTTCTTTGAATCCCAGTGTTCATGTAAGCCTCATTGTCATAGCACACATAAAACACATTATGACCGCGCTCAAGAGTCCCAGAAAGACTTTGCAGGCCAATGTCATAAGTGCCTCCATCTCCACCAAATGCCACAAACTTCACATCTTTCTCTGCCTTGCCCTGTTTTGCCAGAACCCTATGAGCAGTCTCAACACCTGACATAGTTGCAGCAACATTCTCAAATGCATTATGAATCCATGGCACTTTCCAAGAGGTGTAAGGATAAATGGTTGTGCAAACCTCCAAGCAGCCAGTGGCAGTGCCAACAACAACAGGCTTATCCGTACCCAAAAGAATCTGCCTAATTCCAATAGGCACTCCGCAGCCAATGCACATCCTGTGGCCAGAAGCTAGCCTTTCGGGCCTTTTTGAGAGCTCTTTGAGATTTGCCATCACTCCCTCACCCCTAAATACCTGATGTAGGGGAAATCCTCTGCACCATTGATTGCCTGCAGCTCATCAAAGAGCTGATGAACATGCTCAAGAGTCAATTCGCGACCACCAAGACCGTAAATATAGTTGATTGCCTTTGGTCTAGTCTTCTCTCTGTAAAACGCTGCTCTCAGGTCAATAAACAACGGACCGCCCTGCAGGCTGAAACTCTCTGCCCTGTCCAGTACAGCAAAATTATCAACATGTTTCAGCGCCTCTACAACCTCATTTTTTGGAAACGGTCTAAACATCCTAATTTTCAGCAATCCTGCTTTTACACCCTTCTGCCTGAGCTCATCAACTGCATGCTTGGCAGTCCCTGCACTAGAATTCATTGCAACTATAGCAAATTTGGCATCTTCAAGCCTGTAAGATTCCACAAGGTTTAGCTTCCGGCCACTTATTTTCTCATATTCAAGAGAAGCGTTTTCAAAAGCCGTGAATACATTGGTCATCGCCTCACTCTGCTGCCTCTTGTGCTCAAAATAATAGTCAAACAGATCCAAAGGACCAACTGTTACAGGCTTCTTAATATCAAGCAGTGGATAAACAGGCTTGTACTCACCCACATAACTCTTTACTTGCGCAGTCTCAAGCACTTCAACACACTCAACACAATGCGAGGTAATAAAGCCATCCTGGCAAACCATCACAGGCAGCCTCACTTTTGGAGTCTCGGCAATTTTCATGGCTAAAATAGTATTATCATATGCCTCCTGAGGATTTTCAGAATACAACTGTATCCAGCATGCATCACGCGCCATCATAGAATCAGAATGGTCGCAGTGAATGTTGATTGGAGCACTCAGCGCCCTGTTTACAACATTCATCACTATGGGCAGTCTTGTTGAAGAAGCGATATAGACAATCTCAAGCATTAATGCAAGGCCATTTGCAGCTGTGGCAGTCATAACTCGAGCGCCAGCAGCACTCGCACCAATGCAACATGACATTGCG